>NZ_RCXU01000029.1:0-49148 GCF_004167315.1 Blautia sp. aa_0143 | reverse complement strand
TCGCCGCAGAGCATTCCCCGTTCTACTGCGTCACGGATGTACTCAAATTCCTTACCTGTAAACGCAGGTCTGTTAAAATCAATCATGTATTTCCTCTTTATTTCTTATTCTTCATGGTTTTTCTACATTAACTGCACATTCCATTTTCTCACACTCATGTTGTAAATTCAATGCCTATTTTTCTGCCGGTGCATAATCCGGGATCTGATTATGGTATGCCACCTCCTGGCCGTTGGGATCCAGAATATGCATTTCCTCATAAAACTCTTCTGTGAGAAGATCCATTTCCTTACGATTCTCTGTTTTTACATAATATAATGCCAGATACGGATTAGGACCATGCTCAATGACCTTCTCTCCTTCCTGATAAAAGATCCAGGGCTTTTCCACCTGTTCTTTCTCTCCCAGCCGGACTGCCGCAGACTGATCTTCAATGGTAAGAAGCCTTCCCTGAAAATAAATGACAGCTCCACAGCACTGTGGTTTATGAACATCGTGTTCTGCAAGCATTTTTTCCAGTTTATCCGGATCATAGAGAGATGCAAGAAGAAGCTCTTCCATATTAAAGCCATAGACCATATCGGTCAATTCATGCTCATATCCGAAAAATCGTGCGGCGATCTCGCAGACCTGGATACCTTCTCCCGGCTTCCAGAAAAACTGCATGGAAAGGGCTCCGTCTTTCTGACCGGTTCTGTCCGCATATGCCTGAAGAAGTTCTGTGGCAGGCTTTTCAACTTTTGACAATAATCTGGAAGGATACACATTTCTTGTGCTGATGGGGATCTCACCTTTGGCAACAAATGTCTTTTCACGGTCTGCAATACTGATCACATGGACTTTTCCATGCCGCACCCAGGTCATCATATTGAATTCATAGCCATCGTTATATTCTTCCACCAAAATCTCCGGCATATCAGAAAATCCTGCTGTTTTTTCTGCCCCGTTTATCAGCTCCTCCAGATCTTCGGATATATAGATCCCGCGGGAGCCGTATTTATCCAGTGGCTTGCTGACCACCGGATAACGAAGTCCCTCAAGCAGCTCTTTCAGCTGAGTTCTTTTGGACCTGTCTTTAAAATATGCGATCGGGATTTTTCGAAAGCCTGGAGTGGGAAGTCCCAGTTCAGTAAGCAGTGCTCTGGTCGCTGATTTATCACGATACCAGGGAAGCTGCTCCGGTTTCAGATAACAGGGGATTCCTGCCCGGTCCGCGATCTTTACCATACATTCCAGAAGAAGGTCGGAAAAGGATGTGATGATCCCATCGATCTCTTTTTCTCGGCAGAGACAGGCGATCCGTTCCGTATCTGTTACCGGGATCTGAAATGCCTCATCTGCAAATTTTCTTGCCGGACCATCCGGATATCCGTCGCAGACAATGGTGTAGTATCCTTTTTCGCGGGCCTTCTGCACCAGCTGCTCAAATTCTCCCAACGTTCCCAGTATCAGCAATCTGTGTTTCATGATTCCGTTTCCTCCCATTCTCTTATGGAATCCGCGATATACTGCATTTCTTCTGTCCCGTATCTCTGGTCACAGGGAAGCGGCAGCACATTGGCAGCCCAGTCATATTCCATGGTATCCCTGTCAAATTCTTCCAGGATATTACGCCAGTTTGTCGGCACAAAAATCTTCCGGCCTGCCAGCCAGCGTCGAAGCTCTAATCCGTTCTTATGATAATACGGATAGGCAAACGGTCCCTCCGGCACCTCCCCTGTAAAAGCATTCCTTGAAGGAAGAAGCTGCGACAGCAGACGGTAGTTCTGTTCTCTTCTTGCTTTGATACCGGAATAATCCATAGTCCTGAGGAGGTTTCCGGTCAGACGGGACATTCGGCGGATCTCCATCTCATGATAATTTGCTGCATTATCCAGCATTTTCTGATAGAAGGTTCCGGCATCATATTCATAACGTCCCAGAATATGCTCCATTCTTCCCATGGAATGGTCCAGAGGCTTCTTTTCCGGTTCCAGTTCCGCATCGGTAGACAGATATGCTCCGTCACTGACTCCGAGAAATTTTCTGCAGGAGTACAGAGTGTCCACACCCGGCAGCGGCTTCTGAAAAAACGCATGCGTATGATCCACAATGATATTTCCATAGATTTTTTTATATTTCCGGATCTTATCATCGGTAAGCTGGCCATAATAATTTACCAGATACAGATATTCTCCTTCCGGAAGCGTTCTCTCCTCAAGGATCGGATGCAGACCTTCATCCATATGATAAAATTCGATTTCTGCCCCGGATTTCTCACAGGCACCGGTTACGGAATCGCAGAGAAAAAATGGCAGGTAGATCTTTTTGCACCTGCGTGCTTCCATCAGCCACAAAAGCGCTGTTCTTCCGAGATTCACGCCGCAGAGATCCGGATAGTATTCCTGTCCCGCCGGTTCTTCCAGTTCCAGATAGCCGCCGATCTCTTTTTTCATCAGTCTGTCTCCTCCTGACGGATCACATAGTGCGGCATCTTTTTGGCCTCATTGAGAATATTCATGAGATAAATACCGATGATCCCGATCGAAAGCAATGTCAGTCCGAAAAATGCCAGTATCACAAGCATCAGAGATGTCCAGCCTTCTACTGAGATCCCGCACAGAAAATATCTCACCAGATAATAGATCCCCAGTAAAAAGCTTACCAGAAAACTGGCAATGCCGATGTTTCGCACCATAAGCAACGGAAATGCCGTATGGGCAGTAATATCATAGATGAGATCCTTCACAAGGCGGCGAAAAGAATATCCGCTCTTTCCATATGCACGTGCTGCATGCTGCACCGGAACATTGATGATACGGTTGGAGCTTAAAACCAGAAGATTTCCAATCTGCGGAAGATATGTATTGGTCTTCAGCATGGCTTCCACCAGAAAACGGCGGATCAGTCGATAACTGGTGATCTGAAGGTTCGGATCCTTGCCGAGCATTTTGGAAGTTGCCCATACAGACAGCTTTGTGCCCAGCTTCCGGATCAGATTATGCTTACGTCCTTCATAGCTTGCGATGATCACATCCACATCGTCACGTTCCTTCATTACATTGATCATTTTGGGGAGCTCCTCAGGCTGATGCTGAAGGTCATCATCCATAGTTACGATGAACTCTCCCTTTGCGTGGGCAAATCCGCACAGAAGCGCAGGATGCTGTCCAAAATTCCTTGCCATCTGGATGATCTTGACACGGGGATCTTTTTCCCGGAGTTCTTGCATAACCGCAAAAGACCGGTCCCTGGACCCGTCATCTACAAGGATCAGTTCAAATTCTTCTTTTATCGTTTCACGGAATACTTTTTCCAGACGGGTGTACAGTTCCTGCAGCGTATGTTCTGAATTGTATACAGGAACAACCACTGAATATAAACACATATCGTTTTTCCTCTCTTTTGTATCAATTGACACTTATCGTTTAATCTTATCATTTTCATTTCCTGTTGTAAACCGTTACATTGTTCAAACATTTTCTTGCATAAACCTGCCGGATGATATATATTGATTATCAGTCTATGATAATCGCATTTATGATATGGAGGAAACATGACAAAAATCAAAGATTATATTCAGCTTCATCTGAATATCCTGCTGTTTTCTCTTACCAGCGTTTTTTCCAAGCTTGCATCGGTTTATTACAATAAAGAAGGGCTTCATAGTCCTCTTCTCTATGTATTTCTTTTTCTTATGATCGCAAACTGTGGGATCTACGCCATTGCATGGCAGCAGGTGATCAAAAAATTTTCCCTTTCCACGGCCTACGCCAACAAAAGCGTCTATCTTCTGTGGTCCCAGGTATGGGCTGTGATCATTTTTCACGAAAATCTTTCGCTTCAGAACATCATCGGCATCCTGATCGTTCTGATCGGAGTCTGGATGGTGCAGAGATATGAATAGAACGTTTATGCTGATCATGCTGGCAGGAACCTTTTTTTCGGCAATTTCCCAGGTACTTCTGAAGCAGAGTGCCAATATGGAATATAAAAATCCCCTCCGGGAATATCTGAACTGGCGGGTGATCCTGGCCTATGGTATCTTTTTTGGAGTGTTACTCCTGAATACCTGGTGCTACACCAAAGTGGATATGAAATTCGGACCGGTGATTGATACTGCCGCCTATGTTTTTGTCCTGCTGTTTTCCTGGCGGATCCTGAAAGAAAAGATTTCCCGCGGAAAGATCATCGGAAATCTGATCATCATCCTGGGAATCCTTGTTTATACCTTATGATCATAAAAATGCCGGCAGCTTTATGTTCGCTGCCGGCATTTTTTTATTTTTTCTTATTTGCTGCGGATACAGTTGTGTATACACCATCTTCATCGAATGTATAGCTCTTTCCGTTTTTCTCAATAGTACAGTTTTTGTACATGATTCCTGTTTCCGGATCAAAATAATATCTCTTTCCGTCCAGTTTGAGCCAGCCTCTCTGCATCTTTCCATTGGAGCCAAAATAATAGGTATGGCTTTCATTGTTTCCGCTCCATGTATAGAATACCTTTTTGACCATAACGCCGTCACCGCCAAAATAATATACATCATTCCTGCTGTTCATGTACCGCACATGTCTCATCATGTATCCGTATTTGGCCTGAAAATAATAATAGTCCTTTCCAACCTTTTTCATGCCCTTTAACGCATGTCCGTTTTTGTCAAAATAATATTTTTTCTCCTTATAGGTGATCCAAGTATTTTTCACAAGGACTCCATTTTTGTCTACATATCTGGAAATATTCTTGGAATCCCTGATCAGCTTTGAACGGCACATTCCTGCGGTCTTATGGATATAATATTTCTTATTTTTCACCTGAACCCAGCCGTATTTTTTGACACCATTGACATAATAAAATTTCTTTCCGTTCTCTGTTGCCCAGCCGGTTTTTCCTTTATAGTTGCTGGTATCCGGTCTGGTGGATGCCTTGTATCCGGTCTGTACATGCCATCTGGGTGTGATGATCTTGGTATAATCAACATAACCGAAGTCAATATCTACAGTAGAATAAGACGGGATTCCCGCAACCAGACCCTTGGTGGTATTCAGATATCCGCCACCGTCACCATCGGTGGACTGCCAGATGGTATATTTGTACTTTTTCTTGTCAGGAGCCGGGATCGTATCACCATACCGCGCAAGCCATACATCATAACCTGTCATCTTGCTCCAGTCAAGCTTGTTGTCATACCAGTCTGTATTGCAGTAGATCATTGGATGATATCCGGCTTTTTTTACCTCATTGCAGAAGGTCTTTGCCAGATCTGCGATCTGTGATGCGGAAAGATTGCGCATCTGATCATATTCAATGTCATAAACCACCGGATAGGATACTTTATATCCATCCATTTTACGGATAGCAAGCTGCGCTTCCTTCAGTGCCTGCTGTGTGTTCAGCGCAAGGCTGTACACATAGGTTCCTGTCGGAACTCCTGCCTTCTCTGCCTGTTTCATGTTGTAATCATATGTCTTATCCAGATGATTCAGACCATAGGAGATCCTGACAAAGGCAAAATCTACATTAGATTTTTTGACCTGGCTCCAGTTGATGGTATCCTGCCACTCAGAAACATCGATTCCACGTGTGACAGCACCTTCCAGCTTCTGGCCGCTTCCGTTATAGCAGACACCGTTGATCTTCTTCCAAGCCTTTGAACTTACCCTGGAATTCTGTGTTGCCTTCCCGCTGGGGACCTTTTCTTCCTCAGCAACTGCCTCGCTTCGGTCTACGCCTCCGCCGCCCATGGCCATCGCTGTAGTTCCCATTGTTCCGATTCCCAGCAGTGCTGCCATACAGCCTGCCACCAGCCATTTCTTCCAGTTTTTCATTTTAGTTTCCTTCCATAAATTATGTTGTTTATTTGTGCATGACTTTTATTATACATATGAAAAAATGGAAAGTAAAGCCATATATGGAAAAAGATCGATGTCAGCTTCATACAGCTGAACATCGGTCTTCAGTTATTCTATATATTTCTTTCTGGTACTGTTCGGTAAAGATCACGGAACTTCCGGGTCTGTAGGATCAAAGTTTCCGGCTCCACGGAAGGTTGCCAGCGGTCTGCGGCCTAACGGTCCCTTGAAGGATTCATTGTTAACGTAATTTCCGCTGCTGTAAATGTGGATCGTAGAACCGTTACAGTTCTCAAATACCCACTTCGCATCAGCCACACAGGTACGGATACATCCGTGAGATGCAGGCTGACCAAGCTTCAGGTACTCGCCTGCCGGAAGATTATAAACACTCCTGGTCGATCCGGCTACGGAATGGATAAAGATTCCTCCCTGTCCGCATCCGTCAACATGTGTTCCATACTGTCCCCAGGACGGTCCCATCAGTGGCTGCCATCTCAGACTGCGGGTCAGTCTGTATGTACCATCCCATGTAGGTGTTCCGGCGAGACCTACAGAAACACGGATTGTCTTAACAGGAATCGTCTTGCTACTATTTGTGTATACAGTCATAACACCGTTGGTCTTATCAACCTCCAGGTAATATGGTCCTCCGTAAATACTGGAAACATCATTGCGGCGGTAACCATCCTTATCAAAGTAATACAGTTTTCCATCGATCCATCTGCTTGTATTGGTCAGATACTTGGAACCGCTGTCCGGATCGATATATTTGACCTGATCATAGTAATCGCTGACGATCACCCAGCCGGTGGAAAAACGTCCCTGGCTGTCCAGATAACCATTTACGGAACCACGCTTCATAGATTTATTTGTCACAACGGTATAGTTCTGCAGATAGTACCAGTATTTACCGACCTTCTGCCAGCCTGACTTTTTCAGAACACCGTTGCCGCCTGCATAATACCACTTATTCTGGTAACGGATCAATGTACTCTTGTACATCCAGCCTCTGTGCGCATTGGCATCTGATGTTGCAAAGAAATAGTATTTTTTGCCGATCTTTGTTTTTCCTGTTGCAAGCTGTCCTGTGCTATTAAAGTAATAGCTCTTTTTGGAGGACTTGTTTGTTATCATCTGGCTCTTATAGTGGTTTCCGTTTTTGTCAAAGTAAAACCATCCGAAGAACTGGCCTTTTGCGTCGGTCACCTTCTGCCAGCCATATTTTTCAACAACTTTTCCTGCTGTGCTTCCGAAATAATAAATCTTGTTGGATGCTCCCGGACAGCCATGCCAGCAGTTCTTCCAGGAAACTCTCTGGCCATTGCCTCCGAAATAATATCTGCTGCCTTTATACTTCACAAGTTTTTTTGTAATGATGCGGCCCTTGCTGTCTGAAACATAATATGCGTTATTCTGCGCCTTCGCCATTGTATTCGTCATAACATAGCCGCTGGCATTCAGCATATATCGATATTTCTTGGACATTACAGGTGATACATAAACTCCATGTTTCATGATCTGTCCACGTGTGGCAGCCTTCGGACTACAATAGATAAAACGTTTTTGATTTTTGCTGTTTAAAACATATGTCCATCCGCCATAAAAAAGCTTTCCTGGAATCTCTCCTGCCTTTGATGCCGGCTGGAAGTAATACTGATATGTTGTGGAACCGGTTGTCAGCTTCAGGATTCCTGTTCGCGGTTTTCCGTTACGCATCAGTGTATAATAAGCATTTCCGATCTTCTTGATCTTGCCTACAAGGTTCTGAGCCTCTATGGATTTGTAATCACCCTGGGAATTATAATAGCGGAAAACAGTTCCTGTCCATAACCAGTAATTTCTCTTCTGCTGGCCAAGATTGGATGTCCACGGTGTGATTGCTTTTCCGGTGGAATCCGAATACAGGGAAGCTTTGGAGTTTTCGAGGAAATACCATTCTGTCTTCTGTGTTCCGGTATAACCTGCTGCACCTGGCTCACGGGTCATACGGCCGGTTACCAGATATCCGTCTTCATTAAAAAGATAATATCCCACATGTCCGTTGGTATTGATCTTAAGAAGACCATCCTGCGCAGTAAAATAATTATCTTCGATGGAACCTGTTTCTGATACCTGAGAAGCGTTCCCTTCATCCAGGGCAAGAGTCTCTGCGTTATCTACGCTCTCTGATGTTTCGGCTGCCGTCTCTGTTTCTGCGGGTGCTGTCTCTGCAGAAGCTTCTGCTGCGGATACTTCCTCTGTAGGCGCTTCTTCTGCTGTACCTTCCTCAGCTGCAGTCTCCTGCTCTCCTTCTGCTGACTCATTCTGGATCGCCTGAGCCTGATCACTCTCTGCTGCACCATCCGGAAGCTCTTCAGTCTGCTGTACTTCCTGTACTGCTGCAGCTGTTTCATCAACTGTTGTTTTCTGCTCTTCTTCACTGCTTTCTGCCGGATCCTCAGAAGCTTTTCCCTCCGGGGCTGCAGATGCAGCAACCTTCTTTTTGCGGAGTCTGTAAAAACCGTTTGCAGAAACCCAGTCACTTGTCTTGGCAACGACTACACCGTTTACCAGTGATGCTCCGGTAGCAGAAGTTTCCTCTGCCTTGTTGTTCTCTACTTTGTTCTGTACTGCGGTATCTGCTGACGGTGCATCCAGCTCCTGTGCATCACCTGCACTGAAATCATCGCCCGGATCTGTACTGTCTTCTGTTGTCGCATCCGGTGCTTCTGTAGCCTCCGGTGCTTCTGTAGTTTCCGGTGTTTCTGTAGCCTCCGGTGTTTCTGTAGTTTCCGGTGTTTCTATAACATCCGGTGTCTCTGCTGGATTCTCCGGTTCAACCGGTATTTCTTCTGAACTGTCAGTACTACCTGTCTGACCCGCTTCTGTCTCCGGCTGCTGTACAGTCGTTCCCTCTTCATCACTGAATACATCCTCAGCCGGATCGCCGGCTGTCTCTGCTGCCATCTGCACGTCTGTACTTCCCAAAGCCGCAGCGCCGGCTTCCAGAGTTCCGCCCATGCATAATGTCAGACTGAGAAAAATTGCCACAACTCTTCTCTTCACGATAATCCCTCCTGATCATGCTGCTGTAAATAATTATTGTATCTGTTACGTATCATTCGCCCAGTCCGCCTTCGATAAGAGCCACAAGCGCATCTATCGCAGCCTGTTCATCCTCACCCTCGCAGACCAGTGTGATCTCATCCCCGCTTTTAACACAGGCACCCAGAACACTCAGAACACTTTTGGCATTCGCTGTACCTCCGGCATACTGAAATGTTATGGACGATTTGTATTTTATTGCCTCGCCGCACAAAAGCCCTGCGGGACGAAGATGAAGCCCTGACGGGTTCCTGACCGTTACCTTATAACTTAACATTGCTGCTGTCTCCCTTTATATTACTTATCCTTCAAGCCTTGTCCAAAGCTGTGATTACTTACTGACTGCTGCTGTCTACATTGGAAACCTTGGAGATTTTGATCTCGGCGGTTACATCCTCCAGCAGCTTGTAGCCTTCCGGAAGGCTGATTTTGATCGGTACTTCGTAGCTGCCCTCCTCCCAGTCATCCATGGAAAGTGCTGCTCCTACCGACTTCAGATCAAATTGGGAAAGATCTCCATCTTCCGCCTGCACCTTCAGTTCAATATCCGCAACTTCAAACGCCAGCTGCAGATCATCAGGCAGACCCTTTACTTTGATATCCTCTGTCGGGAAGCTGTATATCTTACTGCCCTCCGGCAGGATATTGACTGTGATCCAGAGGTCCGTACTGGATCCAGATGTCAGCTTAAGGCCATCCGGAAGAAGTTCTGACAGGTTTACTTTCTTTTCCACGTCATTGCTCTTTCCTGAAATATCCACATTCTCATTATCAAGATAAATAGTATTTCCCTGAAGTTTCAGATTGTTCAGTGCTTCTTCACTTCCAGCTACGCTGAAAGTCTCCGGTACTGTCGTGACACTGTCCACAACATAACCTTCTGCCGGTTCTCCCGTATATCCCGCACTGATCCGTATATCAGAACGCACCTTCCAGAGCTTTGCCGTGACATTAACCTTTCCGTTGTTGTCAAATTTCAGATAGCTCATGGAATTTGATGAAAGTGTATCCTGATTCTTATCTGTGATGGTCAGTTCTGCGCCTGTGATCGTCGTATCCTGGTCGATTCCCTCAAGCTTTGAACTTACATCCACACTCACACTGTCTATCTTACCAACTAGGGATTCCGGTCCTGTAATACGGACTTTTTCCGGATTTGCGGTAAGCGAAGCAACCTCCAGCCCCTGTGCAGGCTTGCTGTCATCACTGGTAACGTTGATCGCAAATTCCTTGGTCACCTTTTTTTCCAGATGGACACTTAGATTCTGCGGTGACACCTGGATATTCTCTGGAAGTATCCCGGAACAGGTTGCTGTAATGGGGATCATTACAGGGTCTGTATCGGTAGACTGAGCCTGCTGCAGGTCTGCAACTGCCTTAATATCACTTGAGGTGAGACGGTTGACTATCTTCCGCTCACCTGTAATATAAACACGTACTGAATTTTCACGATCATCCTGCATGACCATCTTGCCCAGCTGATCCACATAAGCTTCATTGATGATCTGCACATCTGAGATCACAAAGCCTTTCGTAATGATAGGGTCATCAACATTTACTACGATCAGCCACACCAGGATTCCCACAATGATCGACATGATTTTCAAAGGGATGTTCTTAGTCAGATTTTTCTTCATGTTTCACTCTCCCTTTCAGCAGATTTCTCAGCTTACCGTTGTCAACAACCTTTTTATTCTGAGCAGAAACAAGTACTTCACGAAGCTGCTTACTGTTAAGCCCTCTGGATAACTCACCGCCTCTGGCCACAGAAACCTGTCCTGTCTCTTCCGAAACAATGATCGTAAGAGAATCCGTAGCTTCGCTGATACCCACACCTGCTCTGTGTCTTGTTCCCAGCTGTTTACTCAGTTCCATATTATCTGAAAGAGGCAGATAGCAGGTTGCTGCTACTACGCGGTTCCCCCGCACGATCACCGCTCCGTCATGAAGAGGTGTATTATGCTCAAAAATATTGATCAGTAGCTGACTGGTAAGGATACCGTCAATATTGATACCGGTTCTCACATATTCATCAAGCCGGATCTCTTCCTCGATTACGATCAGTGCTCCGGTCTTAACTTCACCCATATCAAAACAGGCCTTTACCAGTTCGTTGATAGTCTTGTCATTGAAACGCTCCTGCACTTCCCTGCCGGAATCAAAGGGAATAATGTTGGAAACAAACTTCTTCTGTCCCAGCTGCTCCAGCGCCTTTCTCAGCTCCGGCTGAAAGATTACGATCACACCGATCACCAGCACATTAGCCAGGTTCCGGAAGATCCAGAGGATCGTATTCATTTTGAAGATATATGCGACCAGGATAAATCCAAGGACGATCAAAATGCCCTTCAGAAGGGTATATGCACGTGTAAATTTGATCCATGCCATAAACTGATATACAAAAAAGGAAATCAGTCCGATCTCAATGATATCTATCACGCCAAGTCCCGGAAGGGAAATTTTCCCAAGATATCCGACCACAACTGTCAGCACATTCTGCATAAGTCTCCTCCTTTCTTCCTGAGCTATTCCAATCGTTCCTGTTTAAAGATCCTTCAGCGATTCCTCCAGCTGTTTTTCGAAATCGATCTTGTCCAATCCCTGCGGTTTCTCACTTACTGTATTTTCGGAAACCATATCCGGCATCTTTACTGTATGCATTTCGTTCTTCTCAGGAAATACATCATCACTGAAAGACACAACATTGTCTTCTTTTTTTTCTTCTTTTACCGGCTCCGCATTGATTTTTTTGATACTTCTCTCAGAAGTGGCGACTGATGCCTTCGGAACGGCTTTTACGTAGTAATAGTACTCATCATCCTCATATTCCAGACGTTCTGTTCTGCTGTAATCTCCGCCAAAAACAAAGAACTCCAGAACAAATCCTGCCAGTACGGAGATCACTGTGGACAGGATCATCGGCACCATGGCTACCGTAATACTAAGGCAGAAATCTCCGGCAAGGATAACCAGGATATAGATCACGCCACCGGCAATGACAGCGATCCTCCATGCATAATCAAACGCCCGTGTTCTCAGAAGGTTCACAAACAGGATCACTACCACAAACGCGATCACCGTGATCCACATTGCCCAGTTGTGGACAAGTCCGTCAGAGATCAGCTTCAGTTTTTCTGTGATCTCTGCAGCAGGATCACTGAGTGCCGCCGACTGTGCATGTACAAACCGTATAAAATAATAGATCACAACACCGCATCCGGCCGGAAGCGCTGACAATGCGCTACCCAGCAGGCCTGCTCCGATCGGCATAAGTGCAGGAACACCAAATCCGAAGGAAAGTGGTGTAAGGATCATTGCAAGATTCTGTGACCTGCTGAATCTTAGGAACAGGATCAGCATCAACAGAATAAGAAGCAGCATAAATCCTGCCGTTTCGATCCCGACTGCATAACAGTGCCCGATCATCAACGCAAATCCCAGAAACATCATCACGGAAACCGGAAGGATCGAACATACAAGCGCCAGGATCAGGACAACAAAAATATTATCCAGCTGTTTCATGTAACCCATATTGCTGTTGATCCAGAGAAAATAGGCAAATGCCAGAACAAACTTCAGGACCGGCAGTATATATACTTCATATTGTCCGTAAAATCTTTTGATATTCTGTTTGATCTCAAGTAAAGCTGTCATTTTCTATGTCCTCCTGCATTTCTCCGGACCGGATTTCTTTTTTCCTCCCGCCCGTAGATTTTTTCCAGTCTTGTAAGATCCTGATAATATTCCCTGACACTTTTTTTTGCCCGGAAATATTTCACAGAATACTGGATGTAGGTCAGTATCGAATATACAACAAGCACGATCAGATAACCGACGATGATATAGATTCCAACCTTGACCAGATTAATCTTATTCACATTATCCATAAGATATTCGCTGAAATATGCGGCAACGCCTGCAAGTCCCAATACATATCCGATCGTTACCAGAAAAAAGTTTCTGATCAGTGCAAGTCCAATATAATCACTTCGATAATATCTGCTCACCGGAAGATACTTCCTGCCTTCGCCATGTTCATACATAGCCAGACGGTTCATGATCTTCACTTTTTCTTCATTTACCATAAAAATAACTCCTCATAAGCTTTCTTTATCAGGAAAATCCCCAATATATGATCCGCATTACGCTTTCCATACAGTTATACTGTTTAACTGCAATCAAATTTATTGTAGCATAGTTCCATACCTATGAAAAGTGTTTTTTCGGCTGTTTCATGCCCTTCCTGCGCATATTGTCAGAAAATAAACTTTCTCTGCACCGGCCTCAAGAAGACACATTGCCATGGCATCTGCCGTACTTCCTGTTGTGTATACATCATCCACCACAAGTACAGAAAAACCCGGGATCCTTTCGGTTACCTGATATGCATTTTTCAGGTTCTGACGCCTCTGTATGGCATTAAGTTTTTTCTGAGATCTTGTGCTTCGTATCTTCTTTACCAGATGCCCATTCCATGGGATCCCTGTAAGAACACTGAGCCTTTCTGCCAGATATGCTGCCTGGTTAAAACCTCTCATCCTTTTTTTTCTGGGATGCAGAGGAACGGGAACGATCAGATCAGGCTTCCACCGTTCCAGATATTTTTTTCCGAAGACGCTCATTGCCTTTGCATAAAAATCCCCATATTCCCGACATCCGTAATACTTAAATCGTACCAGAGACTGTCTCCAGACCTCTCCGTACCAGAAAATACTTCTGCCCTCCGTAAAATGATGGGCACCCTTGCGGCAGTCTTCACAGTATTCCTCTTCCATTTTTACCGGTCTTCCGCATTTCATACACCTGGGACCGGATATAGGCCTGACCTTTCCGGAACACTCCGGGCAGATCAGCCGGTCTTTTTCTTTCAGTATCTGATGACACAGCGGGCATTTTTTCGGGTAAAGCATGTCCAGTAAAAAATCTGCTGTTTTTTTCAAGAAAGTCCTTTCTCCCCGATGGCGCTCTCTTTCTGTTCAGATTCATCCAGCTCCCGGATCCGTCTGTCCAGAGAGCTGTATCTCTGCTGCTGTTTTTCATTACGGATCATCTCCGCAAAAGTGGTCTCGCTGCCTACTACGGTAACACATTTTCTGGCTCTGGTCACTGCTGTATACAGAAGATTCCGATTCATCAGCATCCTTGGTCCGGAAAGGATCGGAAGGATCACTGCCGGATATTCTGAGCCCTGGGACTTATGTATGGTCACTGCATAGGCAAGTTCCAGTTCCTCAAGCTGTTTGAAGGAATATTCTGCCTGTCTGCCATCCTCAAATTCCACGGTAGCCGTTTCCGCAAATTCATTGATCTCCGTCATAATACCGGTATCTCCGTTAAACACGCCCACACCTTTATCCACAGGAATCTTGTATCGTCCAAGGATTTCCCACTCCAGCTGGTAATTGTTCTTCACCTGCATCACCTTATCCCCTTCACGGAAAAGACGCTGTCCGATCTCTTTCTCCTTTTTCTTTTCATCCGGCGGGTTCAGATATCTCTGAAGGATCTGGTTCAGCCGCTCCACACCTAAAAGTCCCTTACGCATAGGCGTGAGCACCTGGATCTCATAGGGCTTTGCATCTACATAACGCGGAAGCTTCTCCTGGATCAGCGCGATCACCACACGGATAATGATATCCGCATCATATCTTTTCAGAAAAAAGAAATCCCGGCTCTTGTTATTGATGGTCACCTGCTCGCCCCGGTTGATCTTATGGGCATTCACCACAATATCACTTTCGGATGCCTGGCGGAAAATCTTTTTCAACTCTACTACCGGAAAACAGCCGCTGCGGATAATATCCCTCAGAACATTTCCCGGGCCTACACTGGGAAGCTGATTTTCATCACCTACCAGGATCAGTCTGGTCCCTGCAGTCACTGCAAGAAGCAATGAATGCATCAGTGCGATATCTACCATGGACATCTCATCAATGATGATCACATCCGCTTCCAGCGGATTCTCCGAATTCCTGTCAAAATGAACTGCACGGCCTTCCTGCTCTTCCTCCGGCATTCCATTCAGCTCCAGAAGTCTGTGGATCGTCTGAGCCTCGTATCCGGTAGCCTCTGTCATTCGCTTGGCTGCACGGCCGGTGGGAGCTGCAAGCCGCAGCTCAGCGCCTTCCTCTTCAAAATAACGGATAATCGCATTGATCGTTGTAGTCTTTCCGGTTCCCGGCCCGCCGGTCAGAATGAACAGACCATGACTGGCAGCTGCCGCCACTGCCTGTTTCTGCATTTCATCTAACCGGGTTCCTGTCTCCTTTTCGATCCTGTTGATCCGTTTCTCCATCATCTCCTCATCTTCCGGGCAGAGGATGTTCAGCTCACAGAGCATTCTGGCTGAATTCAGCTCAAGATAATAATATCGTGTGGGATAGACAACTGCACCGTCTTCTGTTTCTTTCAGGATCAGTTTCCGGTCTACTACCATATCCATGAGATGTTTTTCCATGTAGGAGGAATCTACTCCCAAAAGTCCGGATGCCCTGGAAAAAAGTTCCTCCTTCGGGAGATAGATATGGCCTTCTCCTGAAGCCTGTAGGAGAGTATACAACATTCCGCTTCTTATCCTGTAATCTGAATCTGTATGGATCCCGATCCGGGAAGCGATCTCATCTGCGATACGGAATCCCACACCACTGATATCCTCTGCAAGGCGATACGGATTCTCCTGCAGGACTCCATATACAGTCTGCCCATATTTCTGATAGATCTTTGCGCCGAGATTCAGTGATATCCCGTATTTCTGGAGAAAGATCATAGCGCGGCGCATATCTGCTTTCTCCGTCATCTGTTCTGCGATCTCCATGGCCTTTTTTTCACTGATTCCCTTGATCTCAGCCAGCCGCTCCGGCTCTTCCTCTACAATACGCATAGTATCATCGCCGAAACGACGTACGATCCTGGCTGCCAGTGCCGCTCCGATCCCCTTGATCGCGCCGGAACCCAGGTAGCGTTCCATGGCCAATGCATCCTCCGGCATTTTTTCCACGTAGGAGGATATCTGAAACTGCTTGCCATACACCGGATGCGTTGTATAATTTCCGGAAGCTTCAATGGCAGCCCCCTGGGTAATCGCAGGAAATGTTCCCACACAGGTCAGTTCCTGTTCCTCTTCCATCCCTTTCAGTACCATGACCGTATATCCATTATCTTCATTCCGGAAGATCACATGATCTATATATCCTGTAACTGTCTCACTCATTTTCTTCTCCATCTATAAACCTCTGATAACAGCAAAAGGCACTGCAGCTGCAGCGCCTTATCTGTATGAGTTTCCTGCGGCAGTCTCTTCTCTGACCCTGTGCCGTCCGGACGCCTCATAACGGTTTACATCCTTGACATGATTTCCGCATATTTTCCTGTTCCTGCAGCCACTACAAGCATTGCATCCTGTACAGTCAGTGTGCTGACTCCTGTTTTCTGCTCGATCAATGCATCCATTCCATGCAGCATGGCACCTCCGCCTGTAAGAACGATTCCTCGATCCATGATATCTGCCGCCAGCTCCGGCGGTGTTTTTTCAAGAACACCATGTACAGTCTCCACAATCTGCCCGGTCGTTTCCCGCAAAGCGGTCCGGATCTCCTCAGAAGTCAGTGTTGCCACCTTCGGAAGTCCTGTGATGATATTTCTGCCCTTGACCTCCATCGTGCGAAGATCCGCTTCTTCACTGGCTGTTCCGATCTTGATCTTGATATTCTCCGCTGCATCCTCCCCGATAAAGAGGCTGTGCTTCTCACGTACATAATTCATGATCGCATGATCAAAATTATCTCCTGCAACCTTCACAGATGCGGAAACAACCACACCTCCTACGGATACGACCGCAACATCCGTGGTCCCTGCACCGATGTCCACGATCAGATTGCCAAATGGCTTGGTAATGTCTACACCTGCCCCGATAGCAGCAGCAATGGGCTCATCCACAAGAAAAACTTCCCTGGCCCCTGACTGATAAGCAGCTTCCTCAACTGCCTTGCGCTCGATCTCCGTGATCCCGCTCGGAACACTGATGCTGACTCTCGGTTTCCGGAACGCTCTCCGTCCCATAGCCTGTGAAATAAAATATTTCAGCATCTTTTCCATTACATTATAATCTACGATCACACCTCTTCGGATTGGCCAGATCACTTCCATATTGGAAGTCAGATGGCTTGCCATCTGTCTGGCTTCCTCACCAATTGCTCTGATCTTCTCTGTATCTTTATCATAAACAACCACAGAGGGCTCTCTTAAAACGATTCCCTTGCCTGTGGAAAATACCAGACTGTTTCTGGTTCCCAGATCGATTCCAATATCCTTTGCCGGCATAAATCCTCCCGCCTGCGTCATACACATTCATATGCTGACGCATTTCTGACTTATTCTGTTCCGGTCTGTGCCGAAACGTTCCCGCACTTCATTATATACAAAACCACAGAAATTGAAAAGAACTTTTACCGGTTATTTCTGTTCCAGATATTTTTTCACATATTTACCGGTGTAGGAAACCGGATTCTCTGCTACTTCCTCCGGAGTTCCTCTGGCAATTACCGTTCCGCCTCTGTCACCGCCTTCCGGTCCGATATCAATAATATGATCCGCCGTCTTGATCACATCCAGATTGTGCTCAATGACCACAACGGTGTTTCCTCCTTCAGACAGACGGCGCAGGATCTCGATCAGCTTGTGGACATCCGCAAAGTGCAGTCCTGTGGTAGGCTCATCCAGGATATAGATCGTCTTTCCGGTACTGCGCTTGCTGAGTTCTGTGGCAAGCTTGATACGCTGTGCTTCTCCTCCGGAAAGAGTGGTGGAGGGCTGACCCAGACGGATATAGGAAAGCCCTACATCATACAAGGTCTCGATCTTTCTCCGGATCGACGGTACATTCTCAAAAAATGTCAGTGCTTCTTCCACAGTCATATTCAATACATCATAAATGCTCTTGCCCTTATACTTCACTTCCAAAGTCTCACGATTGTAGCGTTTGCCCTTGCAGACTTCGCAAGGCACATATACATCCGGAAGAAAATGCATCTCGATCTTGATGATTCCGTCACCGCTGCAGGCCTCGCACCGTCCGCCCTTGACATTAAAACTGAAACGGCCTTTCTTGTAGCCCTTTGCCTTGGCATCTGCGGTGGCTGCAAAAAGATCACGGATCTGGTCAAAAACTCCGGTATATGTGGCAGGATTGGAACGAGGAGTTCTTCCGATCGGGGACTGGTCGATATTGATCACCTTATCCAGCTGATCGATACCCAGGATGTCATCATGTTTCCCGGGGATCACTCTGGCACGGTTCAGGTCTCTGGAAAGTCTCTTGTACAAGATTTCATTGATCAGAGAACTCTTACCGGAGCCGGAAACACCTGTGATACAGGTCATCACTCCCAGAGGAATATCTACGTCGATATGCTTCAGGTTGTTCTCTGCCGCACCCTTTATATGAAGAAATCCGGTTGGTTCCTTCCTCACTTCCGGTACCGGGATCTTCAGTCTTCCACTTAAATAAGCTCCTGTCACAGACTCCTCATTTTTCATCAGATCCTCAGCTGTCCCCATTGCGACCAGTTGTCCGCCATGTTCTCCGGCTCCGGGGCCGATATCGATGACACAGTCTGCCGCACGCATGGTATCTTCATCATGCTCCACCACGATCAGACTGTTGCCAAGATCACGGAGACGCATCAGTGCCCCCAGAAGCTTGTCATTATCTCTCTGGTGAAGCCCGATACTCGGCTCATCCAGGATATATGCAACCCCCACAAGCCCGGATCCGATCTGTGTGGCAAGACGGATCCTCTGAGCCTCTCCGCCGGAAAGGGTTCCGGTAGCTCTTCCAAGTGAAAGATACTCCAGGCCAACCTCTGCCAGAAATCCAACCCTGGCGCGGATTTCCTTCAGGATCTGCCTTCCAATAAGCTCCTGCTGCTTTGAAAGCTTCAGATCACGGAGAAAGCCCTGCAGCTTCTGTACCGGCATATTGGTCACTTCATAAATATTCTTATCCGCCACGGTCACTGCCAGTGACTCCTTCTTCAGCCTCTGTCCCTTACATGTGGTGCACGGAGTAATCCGCATAAAGCTCTCGTATTCCTGCTTCATGGCCTCGGAACCGGTTTCACGGTATCTCTGCTCCACATTGCGGATCAGTCCCGGGAACGCCACATCGTAAACGCCCTCTCCCCGCTGTCCTTTATAATAAACCTTCACAGAATGACCGCCGGTACCATGGATGAGGATATCCTGGACCTTCTTCGGATACTCGCAGAAAGGTGTATCCAGAGAAAATGCATATTCCCTTGCCAGGGCATCCAGGATTGCTCTGGAAAAGCTTCCCTGCGTGGTACAGGACTGCCATCCGAGAACAGCGATAGCCCCTTCATTGATACTCCGTTTCTTATCCGGGATCATCAGATCGATATCAAATTCCATCTTATATCCAAGACCCAGACACTGCGGGCAGGCACCAAATGGATTATTAAAGGAAAAGCTCCTGGGTTCGATCTCATCAATGCTGATGCCGCAATCCGGACAGGAAAAACTCTGACTGAAATTCAGAAGCTTCCCGTCCATAGTGTCTACTACCAGCAGACCATCCGCCAGATCCAGCACGGTTTCAATGGAATCGGAAAGACGCTTCTCTATTCCCGGTTTCACAATAAGTCGATCCACAACGATCTCAATGTTATGTTTGATATTCTTATCCAGCTTGATCTCCTCAGAAAGCTCATAGAGATTTCCGTCGATCTGCACTCTCACATATCCACTTCTTCTGGCCTGATCCAGAAGTTTAACATGGGTTCCCTTGCGGCCCCGCACTACCGGTGCAAGAAGCTGGATCTTCTGGCGTTCCGGAAGCGTCATGATCTGATCCACCATCTGATCTACCGTCTGTTTGCGAATTTCCCTTCCACATTTGGGACAGTGCGGGATTCCCACACGGGCATACAGAAGTCGGAAATAATCGTAGATCTCCGTTACCGTACCCACTGTAGAACGGGGATTCCGGTTCGTTGACTTCTGATCAATGGAAATTGCCGGCGGAAGGCCCTCGATACTCTCCACATCCGGTTTCTCCATCTGTCCCAGGAACTGCCTCGCATAGGAAGAAAGTGACTCCATATAACGTCTCTGTCCCTCTGCATAAATGGTATCAAATGCAAGAGATGACTTACCGGAGCCACTGAGTCCGGTAAGTACCACAAACTGGTCTCTGGGAATATCGACGCTAAGATTCTTAAGATTATTCTCATTGGCTCCGCGTATCCTGATAAAACGCTTCTTATCGTTTGCTTCTGCTGACATGAAAGCCTCCTACTCTGTCCGGTCATAAAAAATACTCCGGTATTCTTCTCAACAGCAGAATCTACCTCTTTTATTCCGCTGTAAAACTTCTGATTTTTTATCAGTATACTGCCAGAACATCCGTTCGTCAAGGTGAAAAAATCGACAAATTTTTCTACAGCAGAAAATCCGCCATCACTCCATTGCTCACATGGATTCCCTTTCTCGAAAGATATATCCTGTCTCCTTTTTGTTCCAGCATTCCGATCTCCAGATGTTTTTTCAGGACCTCTCCGTAAACGTTTTCCATATTTTTTCCGAAATATTCCGCAAACGCTTCCATTGAAACGCCCTCTGTCATCCGAAGCCCCAGAAACATAAACTCAGCCATCTCATCTGCCTCTGTAAGGCTTTCCATATTCTGGCGGATCTTATCCGGAAACGCACTGTTTCCAATATATTCCTTCATATCCGCAGTATTGGAAAAACGCATATGATCCAGAAGTGAAGACGCCCCAAGTCCCAGTCCCAGATAATCGATCCTCTGCCAGTATCCCTTATTATGACGGCATTCCCGTCCGCCTTTCGCATAATTGGAGATCTCGTACTGATGAAACCCATATTCCTCCAGGATCCCTGCCGTATTCTCATACATACGGTACTCCGTATCCTCATCCGGCAATTTCAGCTTTCTCTCCCCGAAAGGAGTGCCTTCCTCAATGATCAGACTGTAGGCGGAAATATGTTCCGGCGAAAGCCCTGCCACCGTGCGGAGATTTTTTTCCCAGTCTGCATAGGTCTGTTCCGGAATGGCACTCATCAGATCGATATTGATGTTGGAAAAGCCTGCATCCCTTGCCATAAAAAAGCTCTCCTGAAACTCTTCCCACGTATGGATCCTTCCAAGGATCTTTAATTCCCGATTCTGCGGGGACTGAAGTCCCAGACTCAGTCGGTTGATCCCGTGTTCCAGATATATTTGAAGTTTTTCTTTATATAAAGTCCCCGGATTTGCTTCGATGGTGATCTCAGCATCCGGGGCCACAAAAAACTTATTTCTGATCTGATCCAGCATCTCTCCAACAAGAGACGGATCCGGCACGGAAGGTGTTCCTCCGCCGATAAAAACTGTGGTGATCTCCCTTTCCGAAAAATCCGGAACAGCGGCGATCTCCCTTTCCAGAGCCTGGAAATATTCACGCTGCCTCTCTTTTCCGGCAGGTCCGGAAAGGAAATCACAGTAATCACATTTTTTCACACAAAACGGAACATGGATATAGAGCTCCAGCGGTTTTTTCGCCTCATTCTCCATCCATGGCTCCTTCCTCTCCACCACTACCTGATGTATCATTATCCTCATCGGAGCTTGTATCTTCACCGGCACTATCCGCATTATCCGTGCTTCCGTCTGAAACAGCCGGTGTCGGTGTCACGCCATCGATCCCCAATGCCTCACTGCCGTTTTCTGCCAGGTACTCATTGACCATTGTCAGATTTCCATTGCTCGTCACTGCATCCGGATCTACGGTTTTCGGATCAGGAGTGGCAGTTGGTTCCGGCGCTGTACTGATTTTGATCACACTTTCCTCTTCTGCATTTTTCTTCTTTGAACCACATCCGGTAAGCAGAGCTCCTGTTATAGCCAGAAGTCCTGCTGCCAGAAACAGTTTTTTTATATTTTTTTTCAAAAAGTCATCTCCTATTTATCATCCAGCTTCAGGACACTCATAAATGCCTTCTGCGGGATCTCCACGTTACCTACCTGACGCATACGTTTCTTACCTTCCTTCTGTTTTTCCAGAAGCTTCTTCTTACGGGAAATATCTCCACCGTAACACTTGGCAAGTACGTCTTTACGCATGGCTCTTACCGTCTCTCTGGCAATGACCTTGCTTCCGATAGCTGCCTGGATCGGGATCTCAAAGAGCTGTCTCGGGATCTCGTCTTTCAGCTTCTCACACATCTTTCTTCCACGCTCGTAAGCAGTATCTGCATGCACGATAAAGGAAAGAGCATCCACTTCTTCTTTATTCACAAGGATATCCAGCTTCACAAGCTCACTTCTCTCATATCCGTCCAGTTCGTAATCCAGGGATGCATAACCTCTGGAACGTGATTTCAGTGCATCAAAGAAATCATAAATGATCTCGTTCAGCGGCAGTCTGTATTTCAGGAGTGCACGGGTTTCTTCCATATATTCCATGCCTTCATACTGACCACGTCTCTCCTGGCAGAGATCCATGATCGCACCAATGAACTCTGTGGTTACCATGATCTCCGCCTTCACCATAGGCTCTTCCATGTATTCGATCTCTGAAGGATCCGGAAGGTTGGTGGGATTGGTCAGCTCGATGATCTCACCATTGGTTTTATAGACCTTATAGATAACACTCGGTGCTGTAGTTACAAGATCCAGGTTATACTCTCTCTCCAGACGCTCCTGGATGATCTCCAGATGAAGAAGTCCCAGGAAGCCGCAGCGGAAACCAAATCCAAGGGCGACCGATGTCTCCGGTTCATAATAAAGGGAAGCATCGTTGAGCTGAAGCTTCTCCAGCGCGTCACGGAGATCGCCGTACTTGGCACCATCTGCCGGATAAAGGCCACAATAAACCATAGGGTTTACCTTCTTATATCCCGGAAGTGCCTCTGCACAGGGGTTGTCCGCATCCGTTACCGTATCACCCACGCGGGTATCACGGACATTCTTGATGCTGGCTGTGATATATCCGACCATACCTGCTGTCAGCTCGTCACACGGGATAAACTGACCCGCTCCAAAATATCCAACCTCCACAACCTCCGTGGTGAATCCGGTCGCCATCATATGGATCCTCGTGCCCTTTTTCACACGTCCGTCCTTCACTCTGCAAAATACGATAACACCCTTATAAGGGTCATAAACAGAGTCGAAGATCAGAGCCTTCAGAGGTGCATCCACATCCCCCGCCGGCGCCGGGACCTTATTGACGATCTGCTCCAGGACCTGGTCTACATTCAGTCCTGTTTTTGCGGAAATCTGCGGTGCATCCTGCGCTTCAATTCCGATCACATCCTCGATCTCATTGATAACACGCTCCGGATCCGCACTTGGAAGGTCGATCTTGTTGATCACCGGAACCACATCCAGATCATGGTCCAGTGCCATATATACATTGGCAAGTGTCTGAGCTTCGATTCCCTGTGCTGCATCCACAACAAGGATCGCTCCGTCACAGGCAGCAAGGCTTCGGGAAACTTCATAGTTAAAATCCACATGTCCCGGGGTATCGATCAGGTTAAAAATATACTCATTTCCGTCCTTGGCTTTGTATACAATACGAACCGCCTGGGATTTGATGGTGATCCCTCGTTCTCTCTCAAGGTCCATGTTATCCAGAACCTGGGCCTGCATTTCCCTCTCGGTAAGAAGTCCCGTCATCTCGATGATACGGTCCGCAAGTGTTGACTTGCCATGGTCGATATGTGCAATGATACAAAAATTCCGAATTTTACTCTGGTCTATCATTCAGGAAGTCCTCCTTAAATTTCTCTCGTATAAAGCGTTCAGAACGCATATTTTTCCATACTGCTCTTTATCATATCATATTTCAGCCTTCTTTGTCACTGCCTTTCAGAACTCTGTTTAAGATATCTGCAAATGGTTCCATGGCATTTCGGACTTCCTCTACGGTATTTGTCTGTGCTCCGGCCTCCAGAAGCAGGGCCCGTGGCTTAAGATGCAGATTATAGCGAAGACCTGCCAGATAGATCCCCCGGTAAAGATCGGGGTAATACTGTGCCGCCTGATATTCCAGCTGAAAGGAAAATGCCAGATTCTCTTCTATGTAAGGATTGGGCAGATAACTCACTGCCCCCTGACTGACTGTATAGCTTAATCCATTATAAAAAAGCAGCTGAGCAGTAGGTTTTCCATTCACCTGCGTTACCAGATGACGCTCATCCGGCACACCATCTCTGTGAAGATCGATCACAACTTCAATGGTGGGATTTTCTTCCAGCACTTTTTCTATGGATGCCCTGGCATAATCATAAGCCTTGCTCCTGTCCAGTGTTCCTCCCATCATATCAAAGGCATCTGTTATATGAATGACCTGGTATCCATATGTTTTTTCCAGAAGTTCAGTAAGATGATCTCCCACTCCTACGATGGTGTCCTCAGTCTGTCCTTCTCTTGAATCTGCAAAAGCCTCCTGGGAATGGGTATGATAGATCAGGATCTGGGGTACCGATGAATCCTTTTTAACGGACAGATCCTCCTTCAGAAAACGGGGCGCACTGATCTGCTGCGCATTCGTTTCCGTATTGGAATCCAATATAAAAAACTGATTCATCACATAGTCAAAATCTGCCAGTTTCGCCTGAGACAAGTCAATCTGCGGATGTGGCAGTGCCACAGTCTCCTGTTCCTTCGCAGTATTTTCACCGGATCGGTTCTCCTCTGACGGAGGAGTCTCCGGTTCTGTGTCCCCCGGCTCCGTAGCTTCCTGTTCTGAACCTCCCGGCTCTGTAATTTCTGGCTCAGCAACTTCCTGTTCTGTATTTCCCTTAACAGTCTCCTTTTCATTTTTTTTGCCGGCAGAGGATTTTTTCCCTGCCATTTCTGCCTCTTCCGCTTCTTTCTTTTGAATTTCTTTTTTCTTTTGAAGCTCTTCTTTCTTCTGAAGGGCTTCTTTCTTTTCCACTTCTTCCGCCTCGGCCATCAGCAGCGTCTCCTGCTCTTTTCGGTTCTCTGCTTCCACTTCTTCACCCAGATGCTCTGCGTTTTTTTTCTGCAAAAGCATCTCTGTTTCCCGGTCTCTGCCATTTTCCTTCTGCAGAGCTTTCTTTTCCAGAAAGCAATACAGCGGCAGCTGTCTGTAGATCTCACCATGCCTGAAAAAATCTCCCGGAAGGACAGCCACCACACCCAGGAAGATCAGGCTCAAAACCACGCAGAAAGCCCTCTGGATATTCGTCACCAACGATCACCTCTTATGGTATTTTATGACCTGTCCTCTTCGATTAGACTATCGGAAAAAGCCAGATTCAGTCCCTCGGAAATGGTAAAGCTTAAATATCGTACCGTTTCATCCACATCCTTTGGTGTTACAAACATGGTGTAAAGCTTCGGTGAGATCATTTCTTCCAGAAACTCCTTCTGCTCATCCTCCTCCAGTGCCTCCAGAAGCTCTGCCATGGAATCATGGACAATAGTAGCCGCATCCACCACAGTCGGAACACCGATCCCGATCACACGGACCGAAAGATTTTCTTCATTCAGGCCTTCCCTGTGATTCCCCACGCCGGAGCCCGGACTAATCCCGGTATCCGTGATCTGGATCGTCCGGTTAAGTCTTGTCGTACTTCTGGCCGCCAGCGCATCTACGGCGATCACCAAATCCGGCTTTGTCTCAGAAACAACACCCCGAACAATTTCCAGAGTTTCCATTCCGGTCTGTGCCATCACACCCGGAACGATCCCGCTGATCTGATGCATTTTCATATGTTCATTGCTCTTCAGCCCATATTCCCGGATCACATGCCTTGTCATATGAAGATTGGAAACTGCACGGGGGCCAAGGGAATCCGCAGTAATCTCCTGATTTCCAAGGCCTACCACCAGGATCGACTGCTGCCGTCCGAGATCGATCAGCTCCCTCAAATGATGTGCCACCTCTTCCGAGATCTCCCTGTGATAATCCTCATCCGGAACGGAAAGATCCGGTGCCTCAATGGTAATATAGGTCCCCTGTGGTTTTCCCATGGTCCTGGCTCCGTTTTCCGTTGTGATCCGCACTACGGTAGTCCGAACATCCTTTTCCTCATCGTATCTTTCCCTGATCTTTACTCCACGTACTTCTACGTTTTCCGCCTGAAAGCGTTCCGTTGCTTCCAGCGCCAGGTCTGTTCTGATTCTGCTCCTTCCAGCCATACTCTCATCCTCTTTTTCTGTAAGATTGCAAAGACTTTTTCGCTGCTGCCTGCAGCTTTTCCGGTGTTTTCCCTTTTATTATTTCCCCTTTTTCCCATAAATATGTATCATTTCCCCTTTTCCACACAGCATCTGGTATTTTTTGCATATTTTTTTGGAATTTTTGCGAAAAACATCTTGACATTCCTGTGCACGTATAATAATATATATAAGCATGTTTCATAGGAGCGCCCGTGTCTGTTCCTGTGAATGTAATTTAATATTATATTTTTAAGGAATCGGAGGTGTACGAATTGGCTAACATTAAATCCGCAAAGAAGAGAATCTTAGTTAACAGCACTAAGGCTGCAAGAAACAAAGCAATCCGTTCTGCAGTTAAGACTTCCATCAAGAAAGTTGAGACAGCAGTTGAGAATAAGGATAAGGCAGCTGCAGAGGTTGCTCTTAAGGACGCAATCTCCACAATCAGCAAAGCTACATCCAAGGGCGTTTATCACAAAAATAACTGCGCCAGAAAGATTTCCCGTCTTTCCAAAGCTGTCAACAGCATTGCGTAATAGACCACGGAATATTTTAGTTATAAGCTTATAAGTAAAAGGAAAGACAGTCGAACCGTCAGCGACTGTCTTTTTTGTATATAGATTTCTGTTTTGTATATAGATTTCTGCATTGACCAAAAGGAGTTTTTTATGATATCCCATCCCTTTCCCTACCGCATTATCCGCAGCAGCCGGAAAACCCTGGCGATCCAGGTCAGCGTTTCCGGTCAGGTGACTGTCCGTGCTCCGCACACAATGCCAGATTCCACCATCCAGCGTTTTCTCTCCCAGAAAGAAAGCTGGATCCTGAAGCACCTCTCCCACTCTGCCTCCAGGCCGGCACAGCCCCAAGCTGAAAACCCGCCTCTTTCGGAATTCCGCCGCAGTTATTATATGGAATCCGCCAGAAAAATATTCAAAAGAAAAACCGCAGCCTACGCCAGAAAAATGGGCGTAACCTACGGCCGTATCACGATCCGGGAACAAAAAACCCGCTGGGGAAGCTGCACCAGCGAAGGAAACCTGAACTTCAACTGGCGGCTGATCTTCGCCCCGGAAAAAGTCCTGGATTATGTTGTGGTACACGAACTTTCCCACAGAAAAGAAATGAATCATTCCCCTGCCTTTTATGCAGTGGTGGCATCTGTGATGCCGGAGTATAAAGCCTGCGAAAAATGGCTCAGGGACAACGGAGCGACCCTGTGGCAGAACCCGTCTCCGTAAAACTCAGGCTCTCACTGCTCTCGCCGAGCTGTACTTCACGATCAGAAGCTCCACGCTGAGCACATCTCCAAGTGTACCTGTCTTTACCGCCTCTTCCGCATCCACAAAATCCCGCACAGCATTCTCCAGCTCTTCCACAGTGTAGGATCTGGCACAGGATGCCAGGTTCCGCACAACAAAAGAGGGTACTCCCAGTTTGGAAGCGATCTCGGTTTGAGAAAGACCCTCCTGTGACATTTTCTTGGTCAGGCAGATCTGACGAAACTGTTTCGCCAAAAGAAACAATATCCGCATCGGCGGTTCCCGAAGAGTCAGAAGGTCATAGTACAGATCCAGGGCCCGCTTCTGGTTCTTCTCCGTCACCGCACGCACCATATCAAAGATCTTATTGGTTGTCTGCGTGGTACAGACAGCCTGGATGTCTGCAGCCGTCACAACATCTCTTCCGACCGTATAGGAGATCAGCTTTTCCAGCTCCATCCTTATATTTCCCATATCTGTTCCCGTCATGGTCAGCAGAAGCTCCACATCTCTCTGGGTGATCCTGCGGCCATTTTTTCCAAGGATCCCTGCTGCCCACCGCATAAGAGTCTTTTCATCCTGCTGTTTAAATTCCCCGATGCTGCCGCAGGCTTTTACCGCCTTGTACATACGGCTTCTTTTATCTACTTCAGACTCGCAAAACACCAGATACAGATAATCAGGCAGAGCTTTCATATAATCTGCCAGTTCCTCGCATTTGTTCTTAAAGAATCCCGTATCCTCAAGAAGGACTACTCTTCGCTCTGCAAAAAAGGGCATGGTATCACAAAGACTCAAAAGCTCCCGGACATCGATCCCCTTCCCCTCATATCTGGTAAAATTCATGGTATCATCGTCCGGGTTCAGAGCCTTCACCAGATTTCTTTTATATTGTTGTTTCAGATAGGCTTCCTCACCGTAAAGGAGATATGCCTGCTTAAATTTTCCTGTTTTAATATCTTCCTGAATATTCTTCAATCTCTGTACCCCTGTCTGATTTTCTCTGTAATCCAGTTTATACGACAACTGCCGGAAATGCAACACCCAAGCAAAAATTTGACTTTCCACCGGATTCATGCTACTGTAAACAGGTACATATTCCGGCAGATCCGTTCTGTCAGCGAAATATGTGGAAGGGAGTGTTCCATTATGGAAAAAAGAAGAAACAGCAGAACAAGCAACCTGAAGAGCGCAACCACCAAGGCCAAAGCTACCGTGAAATCAACTGTAGAAAAGATTGAAAAAACACCTGCAGCTGAAAAAACCGTTAAAGCAGTCAAAAAGGCAACAGAGACTGTAGCAGCCAAGGCACCAGAAGTAGTAGAAGAAGTTAAGAACACTGTAAAAAATCATAAGATCAGCGGCATCACACTTGAAATTTTTGAGACATCCATCACAGTTGCCGACCTTGAGGCAGCTGTTAAGAAAGATGCAGAAGCAAAGGGCCTGAAAGGCAAAGAGCTCCACATCTATGTAAATGCAGAAGAAAGAGCAGCTTACTACACTGCTGACGGAGAGGGTTCCGACGATTACAGGATCGATCTGACCACTCTGTAAGCTCCGGCGGATCTGTTCCACGATCACTTACTATGCCGGTCTGTCTGTGACATTCCGGAAACGCAAAAAAGCCATGCACAGGACATTTTCATCCGGTCCCGCTGCATGACTTTTCTTTTTTATCTTTTACTGGATCTTTTTGATCCAGTCTCTGGAGCAGCCTACTGCAGCTCTCCAGCCTTTTACCATGGCATTTCGCTTCTCGTCATCGATCTCCGTGCGGAAAATACGTTCCACATCACGACTTTCCAGTACTGCCTCCTTGCTTTCCCAGAATCCCACAGCAAGACCTGCCAGATATGCGGCACCAAGAGCAGTTGTCTCAATACATTCCGGACGTTCTACAGCCACATTACTGATATTGGCCTGAATCTGCAGGAGAAGGTTGTTTGCACTTGCTCCGCCGTCTACACGAAGAACTGCAAGGTCACTTCCTGCATCTTCCTTCATAACCTCCAGCACATCATTGACCTGATATGCAAGTGATTCCAAAGTCGCACGCACAATATGATACTTATTTACACCACGGGTCAGCCCCACGATCGTGCCGCGGGCATACTGATCCCAGTAGGGAGCTCCAAGTCCCGTAAACGCAGGCACGACGTAGCAGCCGTTTGCATCCGGTACCTTTCCCGCAAAATACTCGGTATCCGATGCGGAATCCACCAGATGAAGCTCATCACGAAGCCACTGGATCGCAGCACCAGCCACAAATACGGATCCCTCCAGAACATAAGTGATCTCTCCGTTAAGTCCCCATCCGATGGTTGTAACCAGCCCGTTATTGGAAAATACCGGTTTATCTCCTGCATTCATCAGAAGAAAGCCACCGGTTCCGTATGTATTCTTGGTTTCACCTTTCTCAAAGCAGGCCTGTCCGAACAGCGCCGCCTGCTGGTCCCCGGCAGCACCGGCTACCGGGATCCTTCCACCGAAAAAGGATGGATCTGTCTCACCATAAATCTCACTGGACTCTTTTACCTGCGGGAGCATGCATTTCGGAATATCAAGCTCCTCCAGGATCTCATCATCCCACTCCAGTGTATTGATATTGAACATCATCGTTCTGGATGCATTGGAATAATCTGTTACATGAACAGCTCCCTTGGTCAGCTTCCAGATCAGCCAGGTCTCCACGGTACCAAACAGAAGCTCTCCCTTCTCTGCTCTTTCGCGGGCACCCTCCACATTATCCAGGATCCATTTTACCTTGGTGGCAGAAAAATACGCATCAATAACAAGTCCTGTTTTCTGACGGAATTTTTCTTCCAGTCCCTTTGCTTTCAGACTGTCGCAGTATTCTGAAGTTCTTCTGCACTGCCATACGATGGCATGATAAACCGGCTGTCCCGTATTCTTATCCCAGACAATAGTGGTCTCTCTCTGATTGGTGATACCGATCGCTGCAATATCCTCTGCCGTTGCCTCAATCTGGTTCATAGCCTCTCTGGCAACAGAAAGCTGTGTGGACCAGATCTCACCTGCATCATGCTCTACCCATCCCGGTTTCGGAAAATGCTGGATAAACTCCTTCTGCGCCACACTGCGGATCCTTCCGCTTTCATCAAAAAGAATACAGCGATTACTGGTCGTTCCGGAATCCAGCGCCATAACATATTTTGCCATATAAAAATCCTCCAATACATTTCTTGGCTGCGGCTCAATGCCTCTGCAGCCTCATAATTTCCATACCTTCTGATTTGTAGTGGAAACCGCTGCTGCCCCCGCACCCAGGGCTCCCATCACATCCTCCTTATCGGAGATCAAACCGCCTGCGATCACAGGCACCTTGCTTGTTTTACATATCTGTTTAAGAATCTTCGGCATCAGCCCCGGCAGAACCTCTACCACATCCGGCAGCTGCTCATGCTGATTTCCCAGATTCTCAATATTCTTGATCGCCATGGAATCAATAAGGAAAAACCGCAGAACTGTATACATTCCAAGCTTCTTCGCCCTGTTGATCATGGATGCTTTTGTTGAAATGATCCCATCTGCATGGATATTTTTACAAATATAATCCACAGAAACCTCTTTTGAGCTTAAACCTGTGATCAGGTCTATATGTGCCATCGCGATCTTCCCCGCCTGGTGGATCCGCTCCACAATTCCCCCAATAGAACGGATATCTCCATACAGGATAAAGATCACGGTAAGCTCCTCCCTGCCCAAACAGTTCTGAAGCCCCTGCTCATCCTTTACAGCCGCTATGATCGGGTTCGCCTCGATCGCGTCCAGAAATTCTTTGTTCATCTTCTCTCTTCCTCCGCAATGTTCACACAATATCATTTTATCTCCGCGCATTATTTGAAGATATTATTCTTATTGTATCAGTTTATTGCTTCAAAGACCAGACGCATTTGCCAAATATATCTGTTTTATTTCCGGCTGTATTACAATTCTCAGACAATCTTGTTCTCTGGCAAAAGAAGGGAAGCCCCTATGGACTTCCCTTCTACAGATACATTATTTCTCAAACGGGAATTTAAACTGTGTAAGTCCGAATTCATCGCGAAGTCCGATAAACTCTTTCTGAACTGCCTCTGTCACCGGAACTCCCTTATCCTTACGATACATCCATACATCATATTCCTTCTCGCCTGCTGTGTAGATACGCTCCTGTCCAGGAGCCTTCTCGGAGCCTCTCAGGTCTCTCAGGATATCACCGCATGTTTTCTTGAATGCCTCTGCACCCATAAATGCCTCTGTGTCGATAGCAATAAAGAAATGTCCAAGATGATATGGACGGATCTTTCCTTCCTCATCCTTACCATCCAGAGCTTTCAGGAAGAGACCGGACTGAAGAGCAGCGGAAAGGATCTCAACAACAGTAGAGTATCCGTATCCCTTATATCCTCCGGTTGTCTCACCAAATCCACCGAGAGGAGCAAGTGCTGCCTGCTGGCTTCTGATCTTCTTAAGGATCTCTGCACTATCTGTAAGCTCCTCTCCTTCTCTGGAAATAACAAGACCCTTAGGAGTATCATGGTTGATACGTGCGTAGTATTCGATCTTGCCATTCTGGATAACAGATGTTGCACAGTCCAGTGTAAACGGGAACGGCTCATCTGTAGGCATACTAAATGTCAGTGGGTTGGTTCCAAGCATATTCTCAACACCAAATGTCGGTGCAACGGATGGTCTTGCGTTGGTACCGCTGATACCGATCATATTCTCTTTTGCTGCGAGACCTGTCCAATATCCTGCGATTCCATAATGGGAAGAGTTACGGACTGCAACCATACCCATGCCGTATTTATGTGCTTTTTCAATACACATGTCCATAGCCTTCTTGCTGGCTACCATTCCCATACCATCGTTAGCATCAAGAACTGCAGTTGTCGGTGTCTCTTTAAGAATATCGATCTTTGTTACAGGATTTAAGATTCCGGATTTGATACGGTCGATATAGATCGGTTTAAAGCGGTTGCAGCCATGGCTCTCGATTCCACGTCTGTCACTTTCCAGAAGTACATCAGCGCAAAGTCTTGCATCCTCCGTCGGAACTCCCATTTTCTCAAATACTGCAGTCATAAAATCATCTGCAAGCTGCCAGGAAATAAAAGGTCTTGTTTCTTTCTCCATTGTAAAAATCCTCCATATACATTATTATAGTTTTTTTATTTTGCTTATATAGATCTGCAGCAGGACCCCCTCCTGCCGGAGATTTCAAATTTAGCCTGCCTCCTGTATGTACCTTACAGAAAGCGCCTTTACATCGCAGTTTCAATCCTCGTCTGCCACTGCTCTTCCTCTGTCCGGATAATTGGTGATGATGGAGTTTACTCCCCATTTCTTCATCCTTCTCATATCCTCTTCCTCGTTTACAGTCCAGACATTCACCCCGATCCCGTTCTGGGAACAGCTGCGTACATGTTCTTCCTTCAGGTATTCCAGATTCGGATGATAATACTGCACATCACAGGTTCTTGCATAAACCCCTGCATTATCCACGTATTTCTCTACCAGAAAGCCCCCTGCAATAGTCTCATCACTCTGTCTGCACAATACAATGGATGCGTTATTGAAAGAGGAAAGGATGATCCGATCCTCCAGACCATATTCGCAGATCATATCAATGACCTTCTCTTCCATACCACCATAATAATAAACACTGTTCTTCAGCTCGATGTTTGTAATCAGATCTTCCTCCTCTGCCATCCACTCCAAATACTCTCTCAGAGTCGGAATCTGAAGCCTGCCGAATTTTCCGGCAAACTTATCCGGATAACTGCAATCCAGTTTACACAGCTCAGCATATGTAAGATCATAGATATACCCGTTTCCATCTGTGGTACGATCAACCTTCTCATCGTGCATGATCACCGGAACCAGATCCTTGGTCAGCTGCACATCAAGCTCGATCCCCTCGCAACCAGCCTCCACTGCCTTCTGAAACGCCAGCATTGTATTCTCCGGATATTCTCCGCTGAAACCACGATGTCCAAATACTTTCATTCTAATCATCCTCCATTCAATGCATTACATCGTTGTGAGCATTTTTGCCAATTCATATTTCTGATTATATCATAGCTTTTATTTATTTTCAACATTTTTTATCGACTTTTGTGCATTTTTTTGTTATTTTTTAATTAATTATTCTTTTAAGTGCTAATATCTTTTGTGCATTTTGTACATTTTATTTCATGGCAAACAAAGCGATAAAAAAGCCTTTTCAGGTTTATTTTATTCGCTTTGTCTGCCGGAGGGCTGACATATTATAAGCATACAGATTGCCATATATCCTTTGCAGATCACTGTATGATCTGCTTCACATTTCCTGTAGCCACGATATCCACGCCTGTGCCTGCTACATTCTCCAGGATCACGTCCCCGATCTGAACCGGCGCTTCCACACATACATCCCGCAGCGTTTCCACACAGTCAAAAATCTTTCCTTTCGGAATATCCTGTGCTGTCTTTACTGACACCACCGGCATGCTTCCATTCTTCACACGCACGGTCGTTGTCACGATCCTGGTCGGATCTGTCACTTCCTTCACTGCATATTCCGCACCTTTTTTACAGGTATTTCCTGTGACGGAAATGATCTCTTTTCCATCCATTTCCACCAGAAGGGCGCATCCCATAGGACATCCGATACAAGTAAGATTTCTTTTTTCCATTTTCATCACTCCTCCACCTGGATCACAAGTTCATGTTTATCCTGTTTCTGTTTTCCTTCCAGAATGGAAAGAAGCTGCTCTTTTTTCAATTTGATCTGTTCCATCTCTCCGGGTGCTGCCACCTGTTTTTTTCTGGAAAAGATCCGTTCTCCATCCAGATATGCACGGATGTAACAATTTTTATATACATTTCCCACACGGAAACGGACCAGCTGCTCCTCCGCCATGTGACCGATACGGATCTCAGACGGCACTGTATAGCGGACTCCGTTTTGGGGCGAAAGCGTGATCTTTATCTCTTCCGGTATTTTGTCCTCTCCATTGTTGTTTATATAGAGAGCCGCATTTCTTCCTGCATTGCCGGCTTCCTCCGAAACAAAATCCACCAGATCATGAACATGAAGAACATTTCCGCAGGCAAAAATACCTTCTACATTTGTCTCCAGACTTTCGTTTACCACCGGTCCGGAAGTCACATTGCTCAGCTTCACACCTGCCTGTCCGGAAAGCTCATTCTCCGGGATCAGACCAACAGAAAGAAGAAGCGTATCGCATTCAAAAAATTCCTCTGTACCGGGAATCGGGCGTCTGTTTTCATCTACCTCTGCAAGAGTGATTCCTTCCACGCGCTCTTTTCCTTTTATGTCAACCACTGTATGGCTAAGCTTCAACGGGATACCAAAGTCATCCAGGCACTGCACGATATTTCGCTTCAGGCCTCCGGAATATGGCATCAGTTCTGCCACTGCCTTAACCTCTGCACCTTCCAGCGTCATACGTCTGGCCATGATCAGTCCGATATCACCGGATCCCAGGATCACTACTTTTTTTCCCGGCATAAATCCTTCCATATTTACAAGGCGCTGTGCTGTTCCTGCTGAATAAATGCCTGCCGGTCGATATCCCGGAATGTTCAGTGCACCTCGCGGTCTCTCTCTGCAGCCCATGGCAAGGATCACAGCTTTTGCCCGGATCTGATACATTCCCTCCTGGCGGCTCATGGCAGTGATCACCTTATCCTGGCTGATATCCATGACCATGGTGTTCAGCCGGTACTCGATCTGCTGCTCTTTTACCATCCGGATAAAACGTGCCGCATATTCCGGTCCTGTCAGCTCCTCCTGAAATGTATGAAGGCCAAATCCATTATGGATACACTGATTCAGGATCCCGCCCAGTTCCTTATCACGTTCCAGGATCAGGATACTCTCTGCTCCCTCTTTCTTTGCAGCCAGGGCTGCTGCCAGTCCTGCAGGGCCTCCGCCTATGATCACGATATCTCTCTTCACCATAATCTTATCATTCATGGTTCTCGCCCTCCTCTGCAATTTTCTTGTTGATTCCTTCGATCAGTCTGGAAGCTCCGCCTGTTTTTGTGATCTCCTCCATGGAAATGCCAAGCTCTCGGCTGAGGATTTCCATTGTTCTGGGAGAGCAGAAGCCTGACTGACATCTTCCCATTCCTGCTCTTGTACGACGTTTTAATCCGTCCAGGGATTTCGCTCCAAGAGGTCTTCGGATCGCATCCAGGATCTCTCCCTCAGAGATCATCTCACATCTGCAGATGATATTTCCATATTCCGGTGATCTTTCGATCAGCTCATTTCTTTCTTCCAGAGAAAGCTCTGACGGATCCAGGATCCCTTTTCTCACCGGATCAAAATCCGGATTTACTTCCGGATGTAATTTTTCTTTTACGATGTCAGCAACCATACAGCCAATGGCCGGTGAGCTGGTAAGTCCCGGGGATGCGATTCCTGCACAATCGATAAATCCGGGAGCATCCTCCACCTCTTCGATCACAAAATCCATACCGTCCTCGATAGCTCGAAGCCCTGCAAAGCTTGTGATCACCTTCCGCAGTGGAATATCCTTTACTGTTTTCCGGGATTTGGCACTTACTTCCTCCATCCCCTCTGATGTAGTCGCTGTTTCCTCCCGATCCTCCAGATCCGTAGCTGTAGGCCCGATCAGAAGATTACCGTGAACAGTCTGTGTTACCAGAACTCCTTTTCCGTTCTTATTTGGAAGTGCAAAGATCGTATGATTCACATGTGTTCCTGCACTTTTATCAAGAAGCATATACTCACCCTTACGAGGAGTGATATGCAGTTTTTTCTCACTTACCATATTATGAAAAACATCCGCATAGACACCGGCAGCATTGACGATACAGCCTGTCTCAAGATCACCCTTTGAGGTTTCCACAACAAAACCTTTTTCCTGTTTTCGGATGTTCTTTACTTCTGTGTCAAATTTAAATTCCACACCATTGTTATATGCATTCTCTGCCATTGCAATGTTCAGCTCAAAGGGACAGACAATTCCGGCTGTCGGTGCATACAGCGCTGCCAGCACCTGATCAGACAGATTCGGCTCCATGGCAAGTGCCTCTTCTCTGTCAAGGATCCTCAGTCCCTCTACTCCGTTTTTCAGTCCTCTTTCACGCAGCTTATGCAGCATGGCGATTCCATTCTCAGTCGTACAGACAGTCAGTGAACCAGTCTGTTTAAAAGGAAAATCCAGTTCCTTCGAAAGCTGTCCCATCATATTGCTGCCCTTCACATTCAGTTCCGCCATAAGGCTTCCCGGTTCTGCATCATAACCGGAATGAGCGATTCCGCTGTTTGCCTTGGAAGTTCCACAGCATACATCCTCTTCTCGCTCCAGAACGCAGATTTTCAGCCGATATCTTGAAAGCTCTCTCGCCGCTGCCGCTCCGGAAACTCCTGCTCCGATAATGATCACATCATACATAGATCTGTTTCTCCTTTCCTGTTTGCGGATCTTCTGAACTGTCCCCGGCTTTCTCTGCGCCGGAAACAGCAGAATATCCGTTGCAACACAAGCATTGCCGTCCGCAGGTATATATTCTGCGAGGAGTACTGCTTACGAACAGCAATCTTTCAAGTGAATATGCCATTATTTTTATGCCGTAACCCTTTGTAACCCTTGTAATCCTTTTGAAACATTAACATTTGCGCATAAAAATAGCCGGCATAAAAACACACTTATCCATGTGTCTTCATGCCGGTCTCTGTTCTCAATGGCATTCTCTGTATTCAGCAAGCTGAATCAGATTCCTTCTTCACTTTGTATTCATTGTATCAGACTATTCTTCATATTTCAAGTGCATTTTTCGTAAAATACATCGTTTTTTCTTTAACATGCTCTTAACTTTCTCAAAAACATGATAAGTTTCATTGTATTCCCGATTCCCGATCATATTTCCTCCACAGAAATAACTCCTTCCTGCTGTCTTACCTCACGAAATACAGTATGGCGTGCTTTCCATTTGGCAGCCTCCATTGTTGCCTGGATCACCACACTCTGTGTTTTGGATCTCTTTTTGATGATAACTACGTTGGAGATCATGATGTCCTCTTCCCGGAGCTTCTTTATGACCATACTCATCTTGTCTTCATTTTCAAACTCCATATATACGTCATAGGTATTGGAATGCTCTTCCACATAAACCTCTATATATTTCGCATATTTGAACACCAGAATAAGCCCCAGCGTGGTAAAGATCGCACCGCTGTAAAAGCCGATTCCCACAGCAAGTCCGATACACGCAGAAGTCCAAAGACTGGCTGCTGTCGTAAGACCGGATACATGTCTCTGTCCGGTCACAATGATAGTTCCCACTCCAAGAAAACCAATCCCGCTGACAACCTGTGCGCCAAGTCGTGCAGTATCTCCGATTCCTGCCCCATTAGAATATACATGGATAAAATCGCCCGTCATCATAACCAAAGTTGCCCCCATACAGACGATCATATGTGTTTTTACACCTGCCACACGCTTCTTCATTCCACGATCAATACCGATCAGACATCCAAGAAACATTGCAAGAATCAGCCGAAACAGCGTCGATCCCATATTTAAAGTGTGCAAATAATCCGATATTGCATTACATGCTCCGAGAATTCCGCCCATAAATTTGCTCCTTTCCTGTTGTAACATTATTTTCTGCCGGTGATAACGCCAATAGCGCATCACTTCATTTTGCCTTGCACGAACGCCGCAGGCCACACTCACTCCATTCGAAAGCTGTCTAGTCAGCCGGACTCACTCCGTCCGTCTCACTACGCAGTTTTTCATATGATCCTATACCCCGGATATACATGATCTGTAGTCTCACAGCATGTAAAACAGCAGGGATACCGGCGCCCAGCGGCGGTATCCCTATCTGTTGCTCTATCTACTGATCAGAGGGCATTCTGATTATTTAATAGACTCGTTATAGTTCTCGATCGCTTTGTTTACAGAAGCTGCAAGCTGATCAACAGCGTCCTGAGTTGTAAGCTTGCCATCATATACCTGCGGCATGATCTCGTTGAATGTAAGACGGGCTTCTGTCTGTACACCTGAGAGAACACCTGCTGTATTGCAGTTTACAGGAGAATCCTTCAGCTGGTTGATAGCTGTCTCGAAGTTCGGGTTTTCTTTGAGGTAAGCCTTCATATCCTCTGTCTCATAAGCTTTCTCGTTGATCGCAAAGTATCCTGTACCCATGGACCATTTAGCCTGTACATCAGGAGTTGTGATGTACTCGATGAATTTCCATGCTGCATCTTCGTTAGCTTCGTTGCCTGTATCTGTAAGCCACAGGGATCCACCACCGATGATAACACCGCCTTCATCATTCTGCTCGATTCTCGGAAGATATCCTGTACCAACTTCGAACGGAGAAGAATCAACTGCATTTTTCAGGATAGCAGTAGACTCGATGATCATACCAACCTGTCCGGAGAAGAATGCTGTCTGAGTATCTGCTGTTGTTGTTCCGTAATCTTCGAAATATCCGGAATCATACAGCTTTTTCCACATATCAAATACTTTCAGGCCGCCGCCGTTGGAATCAAAATCAACAGCTGTAACTGCCTCTTTACGTCCATTGTCATTGTTTCCGTATGTTACACCAAGTCCTGCAAGCTGCTGCTCAAAGAACCATCCGTAAATAGCCTGTGAATAACCAACCGGAGCTGCTCCGCTCTCTACGATCTTCTTGGCATCCTCAAGAACCTCATCATAAGTTGTTGGCGGAGTTTCAGGATCAAGTCCTGCTGCCTCAAATACGTCTTTGTTGTAATACAGCATAGGTGTGGATACGTTAAATGGCATTGCATACTGCTTGCCGTCTACGGTATAGTAGCTGCTGATAACCTCCATAACAGAGCTCTTATCATAGCCTGTGCTCTCAAATTTGTCTTCTACAGGAATGACAGCACCACTGTCATACATGAACTTTGTTCCTACGTCATACATCTGGCAGACATCCGGAAGACCGGAGTCACTCTGCATAGCAGCTTTCAGTTTTGTGATGGTATCATCATAGGTTCCCTGATACTCAGCTTTAATCTCAATCTCATCCTGGGATGCGTTGAAATCATCCACGATCTGCTGAAGCACCTCACCGTTTGTGCCGCCCATTGCATGCCAGAATGTAAGTGTTGTTTTCTCAGCTGCACTTACTGAGCACGGAGCTGCCAGAGATGCAGCCATGATTCCTCCTAAAAGAATCGCCATCCATTTTTTGTTGTTCATATAGAAACCCTCCTTTTATAATGGTCCGACCCGCCCCAATACAGGTCGGACAAATTAACATTTTTGCTACTTGCTCTTATGTGATTGGATCAACCCTTAACAGCACCTGCTGTCAGACCACTGATCATCTGCTTCTGACCAATGATAAATACAAGGATCGACGGAATCAGGATAACCATAGCGCCAGCCATAACCGGTCGGAAGTCTGTTGCCTCAGCCCCCTGAAGCATACCAAGACCGATCTGAACCGTTCTCATATTTACACTGTCTGTTACAAGCAGTGGCCACAGATAGTAGTTCCAGCTCTGAAGGAATACATAGATGATCAGAGCACCCAGTGATGGTTTGATAAGCGGAACACCGATGGTATATAAGAACTTGAAATTTGTACATCCGTCAATCTCTGCCGCCTCATGGATCTCCTTCGGCAGTGTCAGGAATGCCTGACGCATGTTGAATACCGCAAAAGCTGCTGCTGCATTAGGAAGGATCAGCGCTGCGTATGTATTACGGATACCCCAGTCAGCAATAGTCAGGTAGTTTGCGATGATGATCGCCTGGCTCGGGATCATCATGGTTGCCAGCATAATATAGAACAGGACCTTTTTGCCTTTGAACTCCATCATTGCAAAAGCATATGCTGCAAGAGCACCTGTAACGACCTGAGCAAATGTGATAACACCGGATACGATCAGTGAGTTCTTAATGAAGGTAAAGAACGGTGCAAGCTGAAATGCTCTTGTGTAGTTCTCGATAGTCAGATGGGACGGCCAGAACTTTCCGCCGTAGATCTCCTTCAGATCCATCATACTAACATTGAAACAGTAGATAACAGGAACAATAATAATAATTGCAAAAATAATATTCAGCGCATACATCGCCACTTTTACATATGGTTTTTCTTTCATCAGTAGGTCACCTTCTTTTCCAGTCTAAACTGCAGTGCAGTCAGGATGATCAAAATAACAAACAGAATTACGGATTCTGAACAGGCCACACCGAAACGGCTGTTGATAAATGCCTCCTGGTAAATCTCATACACGATAACGTTGGTACTCTCTGCCGGTCCGCCCTGGGTCATCATCTTGAACTCTGCGTATGCCTGTACGGAGTTGATGACATTGATGATGAGAAGGAAGAACAGTGTCGGAGAGATTGACGGAATCGTTACATGACGGTGCTTCTGGAAGAAATTCGCTCCATCCAGGGCAACGCTCTCATAAAGCTCAGCCGGTACACTCTGGATCGCTGCAGTAAGGTAAATGAAATTCATACCGATCGCCATCCATACACTAACGATCGTAACTGCGATCAGTGCATATTTCTTATCTGTCAGCCATCCGATATGAGTTCCGAGAGCCCTGTTCAGGATACCCAGAGAGCTGTGGAAAATAAACATGAACACTACAGATGCCGCTGCTGCGGAAATAGCCATCGGAAGTGCATATACAGTACGGAAAAATCCCTTTGCCCTGATCTTCTCTGTACTGATGATCGCCAGTATAAAACCGAGCACAATAGAAAGGATAACTCGCATAACAGAAAATTTCAGTGTTGTCACCAAACTGTTAAGGAACGTTCCATCTGTAAAAATATTCGTATAGTTGTCAAGTCCTACATACTGTGCCACCTGACCAAGAGGTGTGGTTCTGGCAAAGCTCAGCTGGATCGTCTTAACGAACGGCCAGAATACAAACAGTATAAAAAGGATCATTACAGGAACCAGATAGAGATAAGGCTCCACTGTCCTGAAAAAAGATTTTTTACTTTTCATTGTATATCACCTGCTTTTCATAAATTTACGTACTACCGATCAGCTGCATCATCACGATATCTCTGTCCTCCTGACAGTGCTGATCATGTTGCTCATTACACATTCTGCTGAAAAACATTTCCGTTATATCTTCCAGCAATTACCCCAATACATTAAGCAAAACTCTCATTTACGTTCTGCTGTCAAAAATGCCCTCCCACTACCCTCCTTTGTATTTGCGTGTTTGTTATCTTTACCAACTTTTTACCAAATGATAACACATTTCTTGCATATAATCAACAATTATTTTATTATTTTTCAATATTTCTTTATTTATTTTATACAATTATCATTTAATAATAATTATTTTTTTATCTATTTTATACATTTTACCGCACCTCAATAAGGCAATCCATTCTGATCACCTTCCATAAAAAACAGATAAAAAAATCGGCAGAAAATAACGCATCCTTAGATGCATATCTTCTGCCGTTCTCTCTTCTCAATGGCATCATCTGTTTTTATACAAAACAGACACAATCTCAACTTGTTAACCCAGATTATACAGTAAAATCCACTATAAATCAAGACCAAACACATATTTTTTATGCAAATCTTATAAATACTTTTTTCACAAGCAATCCATTTCATTACACGGAAATTGTCTTTAATTCACAGCTGTTGTGGAACAATTACACTTTTTTCTTCCTGTACCAGGATATTAAATACAAAACTATACCAAAAATTATCAAAAATGGAGCAACTGCCACCAAAACAGTTGTTAAAAGTATCACAATTAACGCTGCAATGGCGATCACGATTGCCTTCCCATACCATGTGCTCAGATCCAGTTTAAAGCTTCTTGCCTTTCCGGCACTGCTCTCCGTCCCATTATCCGCATAATCATCTGCACCGTAGCTCTCTTCAGAATAACCAGACTCATCATAAACAGCTGCACTGTCATCTGTATCGATCAAAGTCTTGGCGATCAGCCTGGGATCCCCCAGTTCTGCCAGAACATCTGATTCACTTCGACCGTTCCGGACCTGAGACTGAATGTAATCCTCATAATACCGCACATGAGCCGCAGCTCTCCCCTGGGTCATCTGTCCGGACAGCTGCCCCCGTAAAACCTCAAGAAACTCTCTTCTGCTCATAAATATGTCAAACCTTTCTTATGAAATATAATGAAAAAACAAAACTCAAAACAACTCCAGAAACCTCACCTTGAAAACTTCTGCAAATTCTTTTTTAATACTCTCTTAAAATTTTTCTCATTATACCATAACCCATAAATTTAAATCAGAAACAAATCATAAAATTTTGATTAAAAAATAAAAAATCATAGCACAGCGCAAAGGGCGGTTCATTTCCGGATGCCGCCAAAGCCGCATTCGGAAACGAATCGCCCTCCATGACGTTCGTTATGCCGTCAAAAATCACTCAACATGAACAGCCCCTGTACTCCTGATATTCATCGGATAGACATTTTCCCTTCCAACATACTGAGCCATATAGTCCACATACGCATCTGCGTTCTCGATTGGAAGCACGCACATGATAACGCCTGCAAAACCACCACCATGAACTCTGCAGATACCAGCACCGATCTTATTCAGAAACAGCTTAGTAAGCGCCAGACTCAACGTGATCTTCTGCTCCTTACAATTCTGCAGAGAATAACAGTTCTGCAGCCACTCCCAGGAAGAATTACCGGACTCTTCAAGAAGGCGCAGGAATCCCTCACCGTCTTTATTCTCAACAGCCTTCACAGCATCTGCAACACGTCTGTTCTCTTCATAAAAATGCATCGCACGAAGAACAGCACGGTCATTCGGAATATCCTTCACATGTGCCAGAAGATTCTCCATACTGGACTCACAGAGAAGCTCTACGCCCATAGCCTTCGCAGCCTCACGCATCTCCATAGGAATAGAAGAATATTCCTCACTGAGATCTGCATGGCCCTTACCGGTATTTACGATCACAAGTCTGCAGCCCATATCCTCAAAGGAAAATGCGATCTTCTCACAGCTGATATTCTCTTTATCAGAGAAATCCAGAAGGATCGGGCCGCCGGCAGCACAAGCCATCTGGTCCATCAGACCGGAAGCCTTTTTCCAGTAAACATTCTCAGCATACTGACCTGCTCTCGCATACTCGCCATACTCCAGCTTACCCTCATTAAAGAAATAATTGGTGATCGCACATACAAGCATCTCAAAGGAAGCAGAAGAGCTTACACCTGCAGCGGCAATAACCTTGGTGGAAACATAAGCGTCAAATCCACCGGTAGCATAGCCTTTTTTCTGCATATACTCCATAATACCTGCAACAAGAGCATCTGTACCTTTTGTATAGGTTTCTGTGCTGAGCTTGTCAAGATCAACAACTACTTCCTGTTTGTAACCCTCACTGATCATATGGATCACATTGGTTCCGTTTGGATAAGCAGCACCGATGGTATCCAGATCAATACTTGCCGCAATGATCTGACCGCCGTTATGATCAACATGGTTGCCAATGATCTCCGTACGGCCCGGAGCAGTAAAAAACTCTGCCTTGTCATGATGATATTTCTTCTCGAAATTCACAGCAAGATTGGTATAACGGGCGCTGCTCTCCTCTGTCTCGCCATAGATTTTTTTCAGCACGTCTGCTGCCGGAATTTTAATTGTTCCCATTTTTTCTTCCTCCTGTTATATAGTTTACACCCCAGATCCGGAAGAACCTGAAAAAATCTTCCGCTCTGTCACGCTTCATGGTTACTGTTCACTCCGTTCTCAGCAACACACTTCGCAATGCGCAGAATATCACCAGTGAATAGTAACGCTTCATGTACTTTTATTATAACAGTCCCGTCTTTTCTGTCCATAACAATTTTGTGTAAAAACCGTATTATTTTGTGGTGATCCTGGAATATCCCTTTGCATTTTCTGCCTTTTCTGATAAAATAAATTCCACTATGAAAAGCAGATATACACTTCAGAATCCGCGCACAGAAGGAAGGAGGTAACACCTTGCAGATCATCACAGATCCCGCCGGAAAAGAACTGAAAAAACACGGAGACAGCTCCTTCCCATTCCTGGTAAGCTACGAGCGGCTTTCCGGCTATGAGACCGGTTCCTTTCTGTGGCACTGGCATCCGGAGATCGAGCTTACCTATATCGAAAAGGGCGAAATGCTCTACAAGATCAATCAGAATACCTTTCACCTGAAAGAGGGACAGGCAATCTTTGGCAATGCCAATGCCCTTCATGCCGGATATATGTATCAGGATCAGGACTGTCAGTATATCCCCATAACCTTTGACCCCAAACTGATCTACGGATTTTCGGGAAGCCTTCTTTTCCAGAAATATACAGAACCGATCCTCCGAAGCTTTTCCCTGTCCGCCGTACCGCTTGATCTATCCTGTAAATGGCATTCCGAGGCCATAAAAGATATCCGTGACATCATCGACCTGGACAGTAGCCGGGAACCCACGTATGAATTTGAGATCATCGCCAGACTGCAGCACTTCTGGAAGAGCTTGTATGAAAATACGATCTCCCGGACAACTCTTCCATCCGGTCAGGATGAAGAAAACTACCGCCGCATCCGTCAGATCATGTCCTATATCGCAGAACACTACTCTGAAAAGATCCTCCTGAATGATGTTGCAGACCTGATCCACTTAAGTCCCAGCGAATGCAGCCGGCTTTTCAAAAAATGTATGAATATCACTCTCTTCGGATACATCCAGGAATACCGCATTGAACGCAGCCTGGAATATCTGGAAAATCCCTCCTGTTCTATTACGGAATCAGGACTGCTGTCCGGTTTTTCGGACTCTAATTATTACACAAAGGTCTTTACGAAAATCAAGGGCTGTACACCAAGACAGTACAGAAAAAATCAGGAGCTGTGACATGCTCCTGATCTTTAACCGTTCAGTGCTCCATACCTATGAAGCAGAACAATATTTATCCGTGAAAATGGCTGTTATCTGAACAACTCTTTCATTGCCGGATACAGTTTGCGGAATTTCCGGTATTTTTCTTCATATTTTGCAACCAGCTCCGGTTCCGGTTCTACCGTATCTACTACCCTGACCAGCTTATTACAGATCGTTTCCACATCCGGGTATTCACCGCAGCCTACTGCTGCCAGCATTGCACCGCCCATGGACGGACCTTCCTCATTCTCCGGCACATCCACCTTCAAGTTCATCACATTTGCAATGATCTTTTTCCAGAGAGGGCTCTTAGCTCCGCCGCCGCAGATCTTGGTGCGCTCAATATGGATCCCAAGGCTTCTTGCAACCTCAAGGGAATCTCGAAGTCCGAAAGCAACTCCCTCCAGAACTGCCTGTGTCATATCTGCTCTCGTGGTATCCATGGACATTCCGAAAAATACACCTCTTGCATCCGGGTTGTTATGCGGAGATCTCTCTCCCATCAGATATGGAAGGAAGAATACCTGATTCTCGCCAAGCTTTTGGATCGGTGCCTGCTCTGCCACAAAATCCTTTGTCTTAAGGATCTCCTCTGACCACCATTTGTTGCAGGAAGCAGCGCTTAACATGCATCCCATCAGATGATAGCTTCCATCTGCATGGTCAAAGGAATGCAGTGCATTGTTTTCATCTACTCCGAAATCTTTGCTGGAAATAAAGATCGTACCGGATGTTCCAAGGGAAATATTGCACTGGCCATCGCCAACCGTTCCTGTTCCCACAGCTGCCGCAGCATTGTCGCCTGCACCTGCTACAACCTTCACATCCTCTGAGAAGCCAAGCTCTTTTGCAACTTCCGCTTTCAGGTTTCCGACTACCTGCCAGCTCTCGTACAGCTTCGGAAGCTGTTCCTCTGTGATATGGCAAATCTCAAGCATTTCCTTTGACCAGCAGCGGTTCTTCACATCCAGAAGAAGCATACCGGAAGCATCGGATACATCTGTGCAGAAGGATCCGCTCAAACGATAGGCAAGATAATCCTTCGGAAGCATGATCTTTACCACTTTTTTAAAATTCTCAGGCTCATGCTTCTGCATCCAGAGGATCTTTGGTGCAGTGAAGCCTGCAAATGCAATGTTTGCGGTATACTGAGAAAGTTTTTCCTTTCCGATAACCGTATTAAGATATTCCGTCTCCTCACCGGTACGGCCGTCATTCCAGAGAATCGCCGGACGGATCACATTGTCATCTTTATCCAGAGTTACAAGACCGTGCATCTGGCCGCCAAAACCGATTCCTGCTACTTCTTTGCGGTCAATTCCTTCTGTGAGCTCTTTGATCCCTTCCATGCTCTGGGCGAACCAGTCCTCCGGATTCTGCTCAGACCAGCCCGGATGGGGGAAGAACAACGGATATTCTTTTGATACGATGTTGCAGATCTTTCCGGATCCTTCCATAAGAAGAAGCTTTACAGCGGAAGTTCCAAGATCAACGCCAATATAATACATAGTAATTTTTCCTCCTGTAAATACAGAAACCGCAGCTCTCAGTTCGCAGCGCCTGCACGCCTGAGAGCCCGCGGTTTCTGAATCGTATTTAACCAAATCAAGAAAGTCCCCTGCGGGGTTACGAAAAGCAATAAGCAGCGAGTGGGGACTTGCTTGTATCAGGCAGCACGTACGGATGATCTTACCTGCCTGTTTTAATTATCTCCAAGGATTCTCTGTCGGATATCTCACGCCTGCCGGCTGATTGTAACCGATCTCTTCAACCGGTACACCAATGTATTTGAACACCTCGAAGAGAGCTTTTCCGTGATGTCCGAATGCTACAGCACCGTGATGCGGGAATCCTCCCTCGATCAGCACGTGACGGTAGAAACGTCCCATCTCCGGAATTGCAAATACACCGATAGCACCGAAGGAACGTGTTGCAACCGGAAGAACCTCGCCGTGTGCGATATATGCACGAAGCTTGTTGTCCGCTGTACTCTGCAGACGATAGAAGGTGATATCTCCAGGCTTGATATCTCCCTCAAGAGTTCCGTTTGTAACCTCGATTGGAAGGGATCTTGCCATGATCATCTGATATTTCATCTCACAGAAGGACAGCTTGCTGGATGCTGTGTTTCCACAATGGAATCCCATAAAGGTATCCTGAAGCGTATAGTTGAATTTTCCTTCGATAGATTCTTTGTACATATCCTTCGGAACGGAGTTATTGATATCAAGAAGTGTAACGATATCATCACTTACTACCTGTCCGATAAATTCACTTAATGTACCATAGATATCAACCTCACAGGATACTGGAATGCCCTGTGCTGTCAGACGACTGTTTACATAACATGGAACAAATCCAAACTGTGTCTGGAATGCAGGCCAGCATTTTCCTGTCAGTGTTACATATTTACGATATCCTTTGTGATCTCTTACCCAGTCCTTCAGAGTCAGCTCGTACTGTGCAAGCTTCGGAAGGATCTCAGGTTTCTTGTTTCCCGCACCAAGCTCTTCTTCCATCTCTTTTACGATCGCCGGGATCCTTTCATCACCTTCATGCTTGTTGAATGCCTCGAAAAGATCCAGCTCTGAGTTCTCCTCGATCTCAACGCCAAGGTTGTAAAGCTGTTTGATCGGTGCATTGCAGGCAAGGAAGTTTGTAGGACGCGGTCCGAAGCTGATGATCTTCAGGTTGCTCAATCCCTCGATCGCTCTTGCGATAGGAAGGAATTCATGGATCATATCCGCGCAGTCCTCTGCATCACCTACCGGATACTCCGGAATATAGGCTTTTACATTACGAAGCTGCAGGTTGTAGCTTGCATTCAGCATACCGCAGTAAGCATCTCCACGTCCCTGGCAGAGATTATCCTGTGTTTCCTCAGCTGCTGCGATAAACATCTTCGGTCCCTCGAAATGCTTTGCAAGAAGGGTCTCAGAAATCTCCGGTCCGAAGTTTCCAAGATATACACAGAGTGCGTTACAGCCTGCTTTTTTGATATCCTCCAGAGCCTGGACCATATGGATCTCACTCTCTACGATACAGACCGGACATTCGTAGATATCCTTTGCATCGTATTTCTTTGTGTAAGCGTCTACAAGAGCTTTTCTCCTGTTTACGGAAAGGCTTTCCGGAAAACAATCTCTGCTGACTGCAACGATTCCGATCTTAACTTCTGGCATGTTGTTCATAATCTTCATTCTCCTTTTTATATCCGGCAGATTTTCCACCGGTGATATTATTGTTCGTTTGTAACTATTCACTTCACCCAAAATCAGTCAAGTGTGATATTTTCACCCTTCAATCCGTTGAATGCGCCTTCGATCTTCGCATCCTCATGAGCGATAAGCCATTTATTTCTGGCTGTCATCAGACCGTCCTCTCCGTCCCCTGACATCGGAAAATCAATCTCTGTGTTGGTTCCTCTCGGAAGAACAACTACACACTGAAATCCACTCTCATTCACATGACACGGTGCATAGTGGAGCGTTGTGGCATAAACCTCGATCCCAGTTCCTGCCGGTACCAGAAATGCCTCCACCTTTGAGGTATCGTATGTAAGATCCTCTTCTATATCCTGCTGATGTCCGATAAGCAGTACAAGATCTGTCACTGCTACATTGATCTCGGAATTCCGATGATATTCCAGGGCATTCAGCTTTTTATTGTGACCATTACAATATCCGATCTGGACAGGTAATCCACCAAACGCTCTGTTTTTCAGCTCTTTTTCCACATCGAGAGCTTCCAGTGCAAATTCTGCTCGAACGGTACGCCTATTCTGAAATTAGCGGTACATCCATTCTGATTTAGCGGTATGCGTTTTCT
>NZ_RCXU01000028.1:0-50781 GCF_004167315.1 Blautia sp. aa_0143 | reverse complement strand
GAATTACAAAAGTCAAATGATAGTGAAACTCTTTTTGCCCGTATCAACCACCGCTTAATCCGGTTGTATGAGATTATCCTTAACAGGACTGTTCCTGCATCCATTTTTCTAATAATGATTCAATCACCTGCTCCATATCTTTGGCTGTATAATCATCCGGAAAGTACTTTGTTAGTTTCTTTTCCGAGAATGTGAGAGACCGAGATACTTTCTTTGCCATCACACAGTTATTGAAAATTGATAACATCTGAATCTGATTGATTGGCCCATCATTCAGTTGATTTCTGAGTGATGCAATCTGTTTTGGCTTGATAAATCCAGTGTCGCTAATATATTCGTAAATCCATTCCTGTACTTCCTTATCGATATAGGAGATATTAACAGCAACCGTGAACTGAAGCTTTTTGTTATCTACCAGATCAAGAAGTTCCGGAATTAACTCTGTCAGTCGAATGTAACGCTGAATCTGTTTATAACTTTCACCTGTCCCATCCGCAATTGCTTCCGTTGTTCTTTTGAACTTTGGGACATTTTGTCCCAAAGTCAAGTCTGTCCGAGAACCTTGGTGTTTCATGGCCTCTTGTTTCATTTTGTAAGCAAAAGCTTTTTCACTCGGCAACAATTCCTCTCGCTGAATGTTAGCGTCCACCATCACCACAATGGCATCATCATCTGATAATTCTCTTACGATTGCCGGAATAGTTGTAAGTCCTGCAAGCTGTGCTGCATGCATTCTTCTGTGACCGGATACCATTTCATATTCTTCATTTTCATCCATGCGAAGCAATACCGGTGTCAGTACTCCATTGATCCTTACACTTTCAACCAGATCCTGCATCTTTTCATCATCCAGCACCTTGAACGGATGATTTTTAAACGGATGGATCTTACTGATCTCTATCTCCATTGCAGATTCTTCATTTACCACACCAAGCAGTTCATCAATGCTTGCCAGTTTAATCTTTTCGCCGCTTCTATTTTTCATTTTTCAAAACCTCCTGTGTTAAGTTCTTATATGCTTCGGCAACTTTTCCTTTCGGACAGTGCATGTAGATGCTTTTTCCCTCTGCACTGGTTTCAGCAGCTTTTACAGACATTGGAATCACATTTCCAAATACCTCGATCTGACTTCCGTAGGTTGTATGTACTCTCGATGCAATATCCTTTGCGTAATTGGTTCTGAAATCTACCATGGTCAGGAGAATGCCCTCAATCGCCAGTTTCCGGTTCAGTCTTTTCTTTACTGTAAGAATGGTCTTGATCAGCTGCTGAAGTCCTTTCACCGGCAGATATGCGGCTTGCACAGGTATCAGCACAGAATCGGACGAGACCAGTGCATTGATTGTCATCATACCAAGGCTCGGCATACAGTCGATCAGGATATAATCGTATCGGCATCGTATCGCATCGATATATTCTTTCATGATCATTTCTCTGCTCATAACATTTCCCATCGTTACTTCCAGTGCGGAAAGCTCAATATTTGCCGGGAGAAGATCTACATTTTCCTGGTGATGTAAAATCCCATCTTCCAGAGAGATTTCTTCTTCGTTGATGACATCCATCATGATCGTTGCCAATGTGATGCGAAGATCATCCGGTTCCTCATATCCAAGACTTGCGGTTAAACTTCCCTGTGGATCCGCGTCGATCAGCAACACTTTCTTACCTTCTCTTGCCAGTCCAATGCCTACATTTACGGTTGTGGTGGTCTTTCCGACGCCACCTTTCTGGTTTACTACGGATATAACTTTACACATGATTTCTTCCTCCTTTAACTTTCCCATGATTCTTTTTTCCATAATTTCAACAGTGCCAGTATTTCCCGTTTCATCATTGCCGGTGTATAAGAATTTGGAAAATACTTGTGCAACTGCTCGTTTGTGAATGCCACTCTTGTGATCTCACCCTTTTTCACTTCACACATGATCTCTTCCATCTTTTCCAGTGACAACTGTTTTTCTTTACTCAGTTGCCGGATCCTCTGGGCCTGTGAGAGTGATGGGATTGCCTGTGCATACTCCATTGCTACAAGCAGTTCTCTTTGTTCTTTTTCACTTAATGCAGCTATCTCTACAGCCGGACAAAAAGAAATAATCTCATCATCCAGTTTCTGCAACATCTCCGGTATCAGTTTTGTCAGTGAGATATAACGCTGCACCTGTTTTGGGCTATCACCACAATCTTCACTGATGATTTCTATTGCCCGCTTTCTTGGTGTTTTGTGGTCAACTTGGCTCTTTTTTCGACCACTTTTTCTTTTTAATACGTCATTCTTCAGTTTGTAAGCAAAAGCTTTTTCACTGTAGCTGATCCGTTCTCTGTGAAGATTGGAATCTACCATGCTCAAGATGGAATCATCTTCACTTAATACCCGGATAATCACCGGTACTTTACGATATCCCAGTTTCTCCGCAGCATGTTTTCTTCTGTGGCCGGATATGATCTCATAGTAGCCATCCGGTACTGGTCTGACGATCAGCGGATTTAAAATGCCATACTTCTCAATGCTTTCCTGCAAAAGAAACATTTCCTTATCATCTTTTACCTGAAACGGGTGCTCTTTGAACGGACGAAGACGCTCAATCTCAATTTCTATGATTCTTTCTTCGTTTTCTCCTGATTGTCTGTTTGGCTCAGTCATCTTGACTCCTTTCCTCCAGGATTCAGGAAATAAAAAATGCCTGCCTGGAACTTTTATAGATAGTAAAGTTCCAAACAGACATTGCTGTTTGACCATTAGCTGTAGCTAATAGAATTGAATACTGTTTCAGCTAATTCATGTTTGCAGGTTTGGGAGAGATTGTTTCTTTTCCCGCCTTTTCTCTGATTTACATCCCCGAATAAGGGGTGACAACGGAGCGGAACCCAAATGTTAGCTGGACTTCCTAAAACCCATGTTTGCAAACCGGTAATTTTGATTAGCTGTCAGCTAACAAAAATCGGATTGCGTTAGCTGGAAATTGATCATTTTGAATGGAATTTTGTGTCACGAACGTGATTTGAAAATAACAAAAGCGTTCGTTGTCAGCTAATCCAGCTAACATTTTCGAACGCTTTGAAGCCCGTCGCCAAGAGGATTTGAACCTCCGACCCCTCGCTTAGGAGGCGAGTGCTCTATCCAGCTGAGCTATGACGACACATGCCGCAAACCCTTGATTTTACTGGGTTTCTGGGATTTTTCCCTTCGGCCATATATAAGATATCAACTCTTTTTCGAGTTGTCAATCTACAGATTTTTTTGATTTGGTAACATTAGAACGTTCCCCAATTTGGGGAATGCTTTGTTGTCACCATTAGCATTTTTCAGAATAGATTCGAACTGAAAGTTGTTTTTCATTTTTTCCCTTTGGGGAATGCCTCGGCTTTCCCTTAGGAGGCGAGTGCTCTATCCAGCTGAGCTATATGGACATATATGGTTGTGAAACATTTCGAACACTTCCAAAAGTTTCACAACCATTATTTTACTATATTTATTTTGAAATTACAAGAATTAATTCTAAATTTGAAAACTTAATAGTGCAGCTGACCCTGCAGCCAGATTGTTCCTTTGAAGCGGCGTCCAACTGCCGGTTCACCGAGAAGATCTTTGCTGTTGATGCAGATATCAAACTGTATATCATTGCTCTCTATAGTCATCTGGCAGATTTCTTCACCTGTCAGGATATTCTTAAATTTCATGATATCCAGAATCTCACCAAGAACATTATACTGATCACATTCGATTCCATAAGGCATGAAATAAGAGTCCACGATCGTGAGAACATCATCTGTAACAATTCTCTGGGAAATCATGGAGTAAGTATCCATATCCTCCATTGTAAGGCTCTCCATAGCTTCCTCATCACCATTACGCGCTGCTGCGATCAGATTAGTCCTGTTTTTGGAAAGTTCTCTCTCCACCTTTACCGCTTCCTTATCCTTCTGCAGCGGAAACAGGATCTTTCCCTCAGAAGCCAGACCGGAAACCGTCACCGGACGGTCCCCCGGGTCTTTCAGGCCTTTGTATTTCTCCTGCATATATTCTGCCAGATTCTGCAGATAAAAGATCATAGTCACGCCAATACGCAAATCATCACATGCTCCTGCATAAGATTCCTTATCTGTATGACGTTCAACAGTCACTTTTTCCTTGGATGTGATTCCTGTTCCCCTGAAAAATGGGAAATAATATTCCACGTGAAACTCACCGTTCTCATCGTACTGACCACAAACGCTGATTCCACAGTCACAGCCATAATTCTTGGAAAACTGTACAAATACGCCTTCCGGATGATTTTCCACGCAAACCTTTTCATCGTAGCTTGCGATCACATCACGGATGATCTCTTTTATTTCACTTCTTCTGGTAATCTGTGAAAAACCAACGGTCTTTAAATAACTGTGCACAAGAACACCTCCCTGAAAAAGCCTGCGTTTCTCTTACGCGCGTGTCTTTTTCTCAATCTTTGTCATACCGCCCATATATGGCTGCAGAGCTTTTGGAATGTTTACAGATCCATCTGCATTCAGGTTATTCTCCAGGAAAGCAATGAGCATTCTCGGAGGTGCTACTACTGTATTGTTTAATGTATGAGCAAGATATTTCTTGCCATCTTTGCCGTTTACACGGATTTTCAGACGACGTGCCTGTGCATCTCCAAGGTTGGAGCAGCTTCCTACCTCAAAGTATTTCTTCTGACGTGGAGACCATGCCTCAACATCGAGGGATTTTACCTTAAGATCAGCAAGGTCACCGGAGCAGCACTCAAGCGTACGAACCGGAATATCAAGAGAACGGAACAGATCTACTGTATTCTGCCACAGCTTGTCGAACCACATCTTACTCTCCTCTGGCTTGCAGACAACGATCATCTCCTGTTTCTCGAACTGATGGATACGGTAAACACCTCTCTCCTCAAGTCCATGAGCACCTTTCTCTTTACGGAAGCACGGAGAATAGCTTGTAAGTGTCTTCGGAAGCTCTTCCTCCGGAATAATCTGGTCAATGAATTTACCGATCATGGAATGCTCACTTGTTCCGATCAGGTAAAGATCCTCACCCTCGATCTTGTACATCATAGCATCCATCTCCGCAAAGCTCATAACGCCTGTAACAACATTGCTTCTGATCATGAAAGGTGGTACGCAGTAAGTAAATCCCCGGTTGATCATGAAATCTCTTGCATAGGAAATTACTGCGGAATGAAGGCGTGCGATATCACCCATCAGATAATAGAATCCGTTACCGGCAACACGTCTTGCGCTGTCAAGATCGATTCCATCAAAATTCTCCATGATATCTGTATGATAAGGGACTTCAAAATCCGGAACAACCGGCTCACCAAATTTCTCAATCTCTACGTTCTGGCTGTCGTCTTTACCGATCGGTACAGAAGGATCGATGATGTTCGGGATCACCATCATATCTTTCAGAAGCTCTTCCTCAACCTCTTTCTCTCTCTGAGAAAGTTCCTCAATACGAGTTCCGGATGCAGCAACCTGTTTTTTAACCTCTTCTGCCTCTTCTCTTTTTCCCTGGCCCATAAGAGCACCGATCTGTTTGGAGATCTTGTTTCTCTCAGCACGGAGAGCCTCAACCTCCTGCTTAATCTCTCTGTTTTCTTTATCAAGTTCGAGAACCTTGTCAACCAGCTCCAGTTTGCTGTCCTGGAACTTATTGCGGATATTCTGCTTTACAACCTCCGGATTCTCTCTCACAAACTTAATGTCTAACATGATATTCCTCCTGTATTAAAAATATTCTTACTCTTTGCAGTTTTTTATTCCTTCTCAATCTCACCAAGTCCAAAGTTTACTGCTTTTCTCAAAGCTTCCACTTCTTCCTGACTAAGTACAACATAGGACTCACCTTTTACGATCTCCTTTAAATAAAGGAAACAGTTATCGCGGCTGTGAACCGCATTCAAGATCAGACCCGTATTGTTTTTATCAAGAAGCGCCAGTGCAAAGCTGAGTTTTCCACCTACATCATCAAATGCATCATACTTTTCAACGCCATATTTGCTGAACATTACATTCATATTTTTTTTGATAAAGCTGATGTCATGATCATGATCTTCCTTTGCTTCATACAGCCGGTCGATCTGTGCAAATTTTCTTACAAAAACTTTTTCCAGTGACTGTGCATCTCCGCCTCTCATAAACATCTTGTACTTCCGTTCCAAACGGCTGAGACGCATATTGCTACTCACCACATTGATCAGAAGAATGATGGTAAGGATCAGCAAAACAATGATCACAATCCCGGAATCAATTCCCATGCTTTCAAAAATCCCGCTCATTCTGCCTCCTATCTGATAGATTCGAACAGATCAATGATCCTCTCCAGTTCATCTCTGGAATAATATTCAATTTCAATTTTACCTTTGTTGTTTTTCTTTCGCTGAATGGATACCTTTGTTCCCATGATACCTTTCATTTTTTCTTCCAGGCTCTCATAAATGGCATCTTCTGCTGTGTTTCTCTCTGTTTTTACTTTTTTCGCAGGAGAAACCAGATTCTTTACAAGTTTTTCCGTCTCACGAACACTGAGTTTTTCATCAAAAACCTTCATGGCTGTTGTTTCCTGAAGAGCTTCATCAGAAATTCCCAGAAGTGCTCTCGCATGACCAGCTGAGATCATATCTGCAATTACCATTTCCTGAACTTTTGAGGAAAGCTTCAGAAGACGCATGGAATTAGTTACTGCAGTTCTGCTTTTGGCAACTCTGTCTGCGATTTCATCCTGTTTCAGGTGAAACTCTTCCATCAGACGTTTGTATGCCATCGCTTCCTCTATAGGATTCAGGTCTTCCCGCTGAATGTTCTCGATCAGGGAAATTTCTACGATTTCCTGGTCTGTAAACTCTTTTACAACAACAGGAACTTCCTTGAGCCCTGCCATCTTGGCAGCTCTCCAGCGGCGTTCGCCTGCAATGATCTCAAAATAATCCTTCTTATCGGATACCAACAACGGCTGAAGAACACCGTACTGTTTAATGGATTCCGAAAGTTCCAGCAGCGCATCCTCATCAAAATGTCTTCTGGGCTGATTCAGATTTGGTTCTACGCTGGAAATTTTCACAAGTCGTTCTGCGGCCGGACTATCTTTTTCAGTTGGTTTGTCTTTTTTTACAGCTGCAGATCTTGTCTTTTTTGCAGGTTCCTTTGACGGACCGCCTGCTTTGTTCGGGATCAGTGCGTCAAGACCCTTTCCAAGGCCTCCTGTTCTTCTTCCAGCCATCACTCGTCCTCCCTGCCTATAACTTCTTCTGCCAGGAGGCGATAACTCTCTGCTCCTGTAGATCGTGAATCGTACAGATTGATCGGTTTTCCATAGCTTGGTGCCTCTGCAAGTCGTACATTTCTCGGTATGATCGTTTTGTATATATTCTGGTCCAGGTTTTCTTTTACATTTTCTACAACCTGAAGTGACAGATTTGTTCTGGCATCATACATAGTAAAGACCACGCCTTCGATCTTCAACCTCTTATTCAATCGGTCTCTTACCAGTTCGATGGTATGTATCAACTGTGATAAACCTTCCAATGCATAATACTCACACTGAATCGGCACCAGAACGGAAGTTGCGGCTGTCAAAGCATTAATTGTAAGCATACTCAGTGACGGCGGACAATCCATGATTATGTAATCATATTTCCGACGAAGTTTATCCGTGATCTTTTTCAGAATAAATTCTTTATCCTCAAGATCAACCAGTTCAATTTCTGCACCGGAAAGATTCATATTCGATGGTATCAGGTCAACATTATCTACAACGCTCTTTATAATGGTATCCTTGGTCTCTGCTTCTCCAAGCAGCAGCTCATAAAGGGTGTTTTCTACTGCATTCTTGTCTGCGCCAAGTCCACTGGTCGTATTTCCCTGCGGATCAATGTCGATGGCAAGAACCTTTTTCCCTTTTTCAGCAAGGCAGGCCGATAGATTGATGGCTGTCGTTGATTTTCCAACCCCGCCTTTCTGATTGGCAACTGCAATGATTCGTCCCATTGTACCCCTCCTTTTTATTTTTTTAAGGGATTTTTACTCATTGGATATCATTATAACACTTTTATTTTTAAACTGCCACATAATGTTTCACGTGAAACAATAGAAAATAGGTTTTGAATTATTTTATTTATTGTGTAGTATACCCAAACTCATTCCGGACTAAACAGAAGTTTGACAGTAACAATACATCGATTATAAAGTCCATCAACTCCGCATAAACTTCCAGTTTTATTTGTTACCAATCAGACTATATATTTTATGCCATAAAAACGTACCAGAAATGAAGTTCCCATTTATAGATATTTTGCTGAAATTGTTCTGATTTATCGTAATCTCGAAAATAATTCGATTTTCTCGGTATAGATATATTATCTTTTATGGAACCTTGCACACTGCTACATAGGCATCGAAATCCCTTTCTTTTACAGCATTTATAGCATTTTCAAATTTTATCTGAACACTAAAAACATTACTATTATTATCAAGCGAACAAAAGTATCTGTAAACGCATTCGCAGTTCTACACTGAATAACTGCTTCGCGATTTACCAAAAGGACTACAAACTACTCTTCCCTGATAAGAAGCAGTTCTTCAACCACTGCTTATCGTTTCTTGCAATTGAAGCCAAAAACAGGGGGGAACTCCTGATTCGAGTCATACAAACAAAAGCATCCGCAGTTGCTACGCAGCTTTACACCGAATAACTGCTCCGCAGTTTATCAAAACTTGCTTGTACTCTTCCTGATACAAGCAAGTCACCAACCGCTGCTTATTGCTTCTTACACTTGAAGCAGGGGAGGGACCTCCTGACTCGATTAAAAACTATATCACGCTACCGTAAAGCGCATATGAGTTGTCGTTGTTACGAAACATTTTTTAAGTCAAGCGGATAAAAACATCCTCCTCACTACTGCTCATAGCTTAATAAATGCTTCGCAGTTTATCAGAAGGAGACTATACTTCTCCTGATACAAGCAAGTTCCCAACCACTGCTTATTGTAGTTCACAATTGAAGCAGGTGAATTACTTGATTCGATTAAAATCTATATTAAACCTACCATAAAACAAATAAACACGAACTACAGCTGTTTTTTATTTCTGCAATTGTCAAAGATGGGGTTATAACTCTTTATTCTTAATCTGTCTTCGGATGATGTTTCACGTGAAACATCATCCGAAGACAGATTATCAAACCAATATTCATAATTGAAGCAAGTGACTTCCTCGATCCGGTTAAAAATGCCATCAACGAAATCGATCCAGGACACGGTTTGACTTGTAACTGCAAGGGTACTGAACAGTTACGAACACATTATAAAATCAATGAGAAATATCAAAAAAATACTCCGATATATTCTCTCTGGCATTATCTGTATCACGAAAGCATGTAAAAAATACAAGAAACTCCATCCACAAAATAATGTGGCTGTTATCTTTATATTCCCCAAAAGCATCTATATATAGTAAATGGAAACTTCTTTTCCCGGAGTGTTTTTATAGTGTGAAATACATGTATCTCTCGTGAAAAAAATATAATATTATGAAACTAGAATTTTCGATTTTTGTTTATTTTATTATGTTTACGAAAGATTTGCGTATTTATTTCATTTTTCTTTCAGTCCTGTTATATATTCGTTATGTACATGTTAACTAAAGACTTTTTCAAGCATAGTTTCATTTTGTAATATCCAATATAAAATGTATCCGAATAAGGTTCCGGCATAGAACTAGCATAAAATAAATTTCACTTAATAGGCTTTTTCTTCTAAATCAAGCCGTAAAACACTTCCCTGCCTTCCCTTTATCCCAGTCATGCGGACAAAAATTTTTTCATTCGATCATAGTTTTACACAAAATAGCTGTTTTACAGTTTATCAGGAAGAGTACAAGTATTTTCCCACCCACAGCTTATTGTTTTTTTTGTAATCGAAGCAGCTACTTTCTTTTATTCGATCAATCAAAATTTCACATGTTTAAAGCAGGAACGGATCTATATTTTATCTTTTTGCCGTATGTGTGCAGGTGCACACTTTGCATTTCAAGGCTTTTTTATGTGTGTATACGTGTAAAGTACGTTTTATCGTACTTTTTTTATTTAAAGTACTATAATTTGTACTTTAATACTTTTTTATTCGTAAATATCCTATTATTTCTATTTATTTGCCAGTATTTTCTTTCATAAAGTCCTTTTTATCGTACTTAACGTTTGTGCTATTATCATTATCATAGTGTTCTCTTCGCAGAAATAATCTCTTATTTCTCTTTATTTCATCCTTACTCTTATATCGTTCTATAAAATCCCCCCATATTTTCCGCCTTACCCTCCGTTTTTTCATATAAATACACATTTTTATTACATTCACTTAACTTATTAATTCCCCATCCAGTTCACAAAAGCATCTAACCGAAATCATGCGGAATACTGATGACAGTATCTGGCAACTCACCTTCAAGTGTGCAAACATATCTATCCAATTTGGGATCAAACGAATAAAAATACCCGTATTCGCTACGCAGTTCTACACCCAATAGCTACTTTGCAATTTATCAGGACCTGCTTACAATGTACCCATAACAGTGGCCACATGAATTAGTGCAGTACCTTGTTTTCAGACATGCCCACTATTCCTTTCCCCGTTTCTAAACGCCGTCGCATTCTTCCTAATACACGCCACCCACTGCTTATTACTTATTACTTATTACTTTTTACTTTTTCGTAATTGAAGCAGGAGACTTACTGTTAACTGGTAATATTATCCTCCGAGTTTTTTTGTGAGCAAAGACCACTGAAAGCCCTGGACATACCATGCAAATTTATGTGATTAGCATAATTTCTGTGCATCGCGAAGTGTATTACCAAGAACGAAGTGATCAGTAATCAGGAAACTTCTTGATTTAATGCAAGCAGATAAAAGCATCCGCTTCACTACTTGCTCATAACCGAATAAGTGCTTCGCAGTTTATCCGAAGGAGCCTGCACTTCTCCTGATGCAAGCAAGTTCCCCTGATTATTGCTTTTCGAAATCGAACCAGGGGACTTATTTGATTCAGTTAAAAACACTTCTTCTCTTGCCTCATTTTCCCCTGAAATGCTATAATCCATAAAGAAAGCATCCGCAAACTCCTTGCAGTTTGCGGCTAATACATTGTTTCGTAAATAACTATACCAATCGCGTGGGATGTGGATTCGAATGTGCAGGTATAAAAATGCAGGCGTAGCTGGCTATGCTGAGGCTTTTAGATCTGTGCAGTCGGATTCACCAACAAGTAATTGGTATAGTTATTTCGAAAACAATGTACTAGTACAGCGAAAATTAAGTTTCTGCTATATTGACGTAGGATGATTTTCTCATATGCAAGGCGAAGGAATGAGGCGTAGCGGTGGCTACGGCGATTGACGACAACGCAGCATATGAAAAATCAGACAAGTCAATATGGCGGTTACTTAATATTCGCTGTACTAGTCATTTATCATCTGATTGAAAGGAATATTTTATACATGAACACCACAAATAATCGCAACGATTTCTATAAAGAACAATTAGACAAGACTTTAAATGGCAATGAAAAGATCGAAACTGCCATTGCAGCACTCCAAAAAGAATCAACCGAAGAAATGCTTGCTCATACTCTCACCGTGATCCGTCACAGAATGCAGGAGCAGGCACAGCTGATCATTGCTGTAGAACCTCCAAAAGGTGATGGAAAAATTTCTCTTCATGCGATCAAAACCAACGATGGAAAGCAATGGTGGGCTGCATTTACCAGCTTTGACGAAGAGTTAAAAGGCAGTGATAAGATCATGTCCACATTTACCGCAGATATTGATAAGATTTTTGCTTCTGCATTGCAAGAACCGTCTGTTGAGGGAGTAATTCTCAATCCATGGAACCGCACACTGATGCTGAACAAAACTCTTATCAACATCATCCTCGGCAATCCTGTATAGCATCAGCTCTGTCGGATAACAAGTCCAATGTTTCACGTGAAACACTTGGTATTTTACTGAAGTATAAAAGCATTCCAGCGGATAACAGCATCCTCTTCGCTACTTGCTCATAATAAAATAACTGCTTTGCAGTTTATCAGAAGGAGCTTTTCCTCCTCCTGATACAAGTAAGTCCCCACCCTCTGCTTATTGCTCTTCGCAATTAAAGCAGGGGATTTACTTGATTCGGTTCAAAATCTGATTTCTATGTATCATGAAGCATATTGGCGATGCTACTGTTCACTGATAATATTCCGTAAGTTTTTTTGTGAACGAAGGCCGCAGAAAGTCCGAAGCCATACCGCACCAATTTATGCGATCAACATAAATTCTTTGCATTACGAAGTGCGTTACTGAAAGCAGAACGAACAGCAACTTAGCGATCATTGCCAAGAACAGAATGGGCAGTAGCGGCAGCATACAATAACAAGGTTAGGGTTCCCACAAAAGCATTGTAAATTTTTCGTTCCTGTCGTATAATAAAGCAAAGAAATATTCAGAAAAAATCAGATCAGATACCTGAATTACGTTACATCTGTCCTGATTATTTTTACGAATTCCAGGAGGCTTTTTAATGAAGAAAAATGGACACAGACTACTTACTCTTGCAGCTTTAGTCGGAACTGCCGCAGGTGTTATTCATATTGCTAACCGTTTCATAGATGCCACATCTCAGCTTAAAGATATGCTGGAACAGCCACACAGCAGAACCTATGACTGGCGTTTTGGAAAGATTTTTTATACAAAACAGGGACATGGCACCCCTATTCTTCTTATTCATGATATCATGCCAGGTGCTTCCGGTTATGAATGGAATGCCATAGAGAAGCAGCTCGCAACCGAACATACCGTTTACACCATTGATCTTCTTGGATGTGGACGTTCCGAAAAACCGGATATTACTTATACCAATTTTGTATTTGCTCAGTTACTCTGTGATTTTGCCAAGAATGTGATTCGTGAGGAAACCGATGTTATTGCCAGTGGTTTCTCAGGTTCTTTTGCGATCATGGCTTACCGTAACAATTCCGACCATTTCCGCAAGATCATGCTGGTCAATCCACCAAGCTTCAGTTCCCTGAAGCAGGCACCTTGTAAAGACAACAAGCTCTTTAAGTATTTTATCGAGCTTCCGATTTTCGGAACTCTGATCTATCATATGGTAGCTTCCCGCGAATCCATCAGCAGTCTGTTTATGGAAAAGCTGTTCTACAATCCCTTCCATGTAACAGATACACTGGTAGACACCTATTATGAATCCGCTCACAAGGGTGGTTCCAACGCCAAATATCTGTATTCCAGCTACATTGGCAAATACCTGAATATCAGCATTAATAATGCCGTAGAATCTTCCGATGCATGCATCTATATTATTTCCGGAGAAAAAGAAGCTTCCGCTTCTCTTATCGCAGAGGAATACCAGAAGCTGAATTCTTCCATTGAAACCGCTGTGATCCCGGAAACCAGACATCTTCCTCATCTGGAAGATCCGGAACATTTCCTGGAACAGGTAGCTATTTTCCTGTAAAAACAACTTATGATCCGGCATCAAAATTTATCTATAGTAATTTTGGAAATCAACGTATCAAAAGAACATTGTTTATGTTCGGAGCCGTTGAGCTTCATGCAGTAATTTGTGGAAATGCTATAAACCAACAAAAAGTCAATAAAAAAAGAGTACTGTTTCACGTGAAACATGAGTTTTTTCCTCAAACAAACGTGAAACAATACTCTTTATTTTTTACCAGACTCACAGCATGCATCCGGACATTTCTCTTACCTAAGTGCCTGCTCCAGATACATGTGTGTTGTATTATCGATCAGCTTATGTGTCAGCTCTGCCATATGCTGTGTACTCTCCTGATTCTCAGAAGACAGCCATGTCTTGATCATTCCCACGCATCCATTCAGACAAAACGCATACGCATACTCAATATCACGGTTGTCTTTCGGCAGACGAATTGACAAGCGATGCAGCACTGTATCTGCGATCAGTTTTTCTATACGATTCACAAAAGCCATATCTCCATTCTTTCCAAGAAGTGCGATACAAATATCCTTATTATGATCCAGGATCGTAAATATCTGCTCAATAAAAGGATACGAGCTCTCCTTATTATTAAGAGGATCCAGAGGAAAGTCTGCCACCAGATGCGTGATTTCCTCCATCAATTCAGCCTCTATGGATTCCAGCATCTGATAGATATCTGTATAGTGAAGATAAAATGTGGAGCGGTTGATATCAACTTCTTCCACCAGTTCCTTTACCGTAATTTCCTTAATACTCTTCTTCTGCATAAGACGGGCAAGCCCCGCTCGCAACTGTGCCTTGGTCTTACGTACTCTTCTGTCAACTTTTTCCGCCATCTTAATTCCCCCTGCAATTCAAAAAAGCAAGCACGTTTCCTCCGCCTCAATCACCTGTCACTTACGATACTCTGCAACTGTCATACAATGCATAATGCATCCTTCAAACGAATAAAAGCATTCGCTTTCTCTACGCCGATCTGTATGATACCAGATATCTGCTGTTGTTAAGAATTGACAAGATCAAAATTGTTAACGACGCCGACCTACACGATACCAGATATCTGCTGCATATTTGTGTTGAAACATAGGAATCCTGTCTGCATTTAATATTACCAACTGCACATAAATTCAAAGGAAATAACGTACTTTTTGTCTATTATGCAGTTTTTTATTTGTAATAGACACTTCCATTATTTCCGTCTATTAATATACATTCAGTAAAGATTTAATGGTTGTATCTGTGGTATGTGTTTAGTATAATACATCACGTAAAGAAAATCAACACTTTGTTTGATAATGGAATATAAAGCTATTAATAGATTTTAATATGATTAATAGATCTCGTCGCCATTACTGGAATAAAGTTTGATTAATCAACTATGTTTGATAATACAATTTAATAAGAAAGGGATAGGTAATATGATCAAAAACGAATGGAAAAGCTTACTTCGTAACAAGCTCATGCTTATCGTCGTAATCGCCATTATCGTAATCCCGATCATCTATGCAGGTCTGTTTCTGAAATCCATGTGGGATCCTTACGGAAACGTAGACAGCCTGCCAGTGGCCGTGGTAAACGAAGACAAACCTGTCGAGTATAATGGCAAGACCTTAAGCATAGGTAAGGACATGACGGATGAGCTGAAAGACAACGACTCAATGGCATTTAACATTGTAGACAGCAAGACAGCAGAGGACGGTCTGGCCAATGGAACCTATTACATGGTTATCAAAATTCCGGAAAATTTCTCCGCAAACGCAGCCACTGTAATGGACAACGATCCAAAGCAAATGGAGCTATCCTATGAGACAAACCCTGGAACCAACTATATCGCCTCCAAGCTCAGTGAAACAGCAATGCTGAAGCTTCGTGATAACATTGCTTCCAAGGTTACGGAAACCTATACAGAAACTGTTTTTGATTCTATCTCAGAAGCAGGTGACGGAATGCAGGAAGCTGCAGACGGATCCGGAAAGATCGAAGACGGACTGAATACAGCAGCTGATGGTAACAAAACAATTACCAAAAACCTTAAGAAGCTTTCCACCAGTACTCTTACTTTCGTAAGCGGTGCTGACAGTCTCACCGAAGGTCTTAAGACCTACACCGATGGTGTTGCAAAGGTTAACGATGGTGCAAAGAGCCTGGACGATGGTGCAGATCAGCTGAACAGCGGCGTTGCAACCCTCACAGAAAAGGTTCCTGAGCTGACAACCGGCGTGGATACTCTGGATAAAGGTGTTCAGCAGTACACCGCTGGTGTGGATGAGCTTAATAAAAATTCTGATGCACTGAAATCCGGTGCAAGCAGCCTGGAATCCGGTGCAAACCAGCTGAACAGCGGCGTTGCAGCTCTGACAGAAAAGGTTCCGGAGCTGACAACCGGTGTAGATACTCTGGATGAAGGTGTTCAGCAGTACACCGCTGGTGTGGATGAGCTTAATAAAAATTCTGATACACTGAAATCCGGTGCAAGCAGCCTGGAATCCGGTGCAAATGCATTAAGTGCAGGTATTGATACTCTTTCCGACGGAGCAACACAGTATGTAGCTGGTGCTGACACTCTTGCAGATGGAACTACCACCTATGTGGCTGGTGCTGGCAAACTCGCAGCCGGTGCCAAAGAGCTTGCAAAACTTGAAGACGGACTCACAACAGTTTCCAATGGTATCTCTCAGCTGAATACCGGTGTTACCAAAGGAACCGATAACTCACAGTCACTGATATCCGGAACACAGCAGCTGGAAAACGGACTGAAATCCCTGAACGATAAGGTTTCTGCTCTGAAAGAGGGAACAACGCAGGAATCCATCAACAAGCTTGCAGACGGCCTTACTTCTGCAAAAAATGGTATGGACACAGCCGCAGCTGGTATGAACAGTGCTGCAGCTGGTATGAACAATGCCGCAGACGGAATCAGCAACGCAGCCGGATATATCACTCAGGCCGCAGGCATCACAAGTCAGACCAGCAGCAGTATCACAGACAGTCTGATCCCTGCTCTCCAGAATGCAGGCACACAGTTCTCACAGGTAGGTGATCAGGTCAGCAGCATCCTTACAGGATACGGACAGCAGACAACGGAAGCACTTACTGATGCAAATACCAAGATCGGTACTGCCGGACAGACAATGACCGATTTAGCAGCACAGCTTCAGGCGATTCAGGCAACCGCTTCTGAGGACGGAACCATTTCCGCAGCAGCTCTGAATGATGTGATCAACGCTTTAAACAGCGTAGCCGGTGGAATGACTGGCGTGGACGGTTCTTACATGAGCAGCTATTCTGATCAGGTTTCACAGCTTGCAGCTGGTGTATCCGGTCAGCTCTCTTCTACTCAGGAAAATCTGAATGCTGTTGCTTCCAAGCTTAACGAAGCAGCTTCCGGACTGACTCAGATCTCCGGAGGACTGACTCAGGGTGCCGGCACACTTTCTGAGGGTGCCACAACCATGACAGATGGTGCAAACCAGATGAGTGCAGGTGCAACAACCATGAGCGCAGGTGCAGAGCATTTATCTGCAGCTACAAGTCAGCTTCCTACAGATCTGATCGCTCAGCTTTCTGCAGGTGTTACCCAGCTGTACCAAGGGGCACAGGCTGTAAACACAGGAACCAAGAATGTTTCCGCAGGACTTCAGTCTCTGGAAGACGGCACAGTCGAAGCCTTCCCGGCTGCAGCAGCAGGAATCAAAGCTCTGAACGATGGATTTGACCAACTGACATCTTATGATAAGCAGCTCAATGACGGTGCAAAGAATCTGAAAACAGCCGGCAAACAGATCACTGACGCACTTCCGGATATCAAATCCGGTGCAGGTCAGCTGGCAGATGGTTCTAAGGCACTGACAGATGGAATCACAACTTACACCGATGGTATTGCTAAGCTTTCCGAAAACAGTGCTGCTCTTACAGACGGCACCAAGAAACTGGCAACAGGAGCCAAGGCTCTTTCCAGCGGTGCTGCTACTCTTGCAGATGGAACAAAAGCATTAGCCAATGGTTCCGGAACACTGACAACCGGAATCACAACCTACACCGATGGTGTTGCTAAGCTTTCCGAAAACAGCTCCGCTCTTACAGACGGTACCAAAAAGCTCTCAACAGGAGCCAAAACCCTTTCCAGCGGTGCTACTACTCTTGCAAACGGAACTAAGACATTAGCAAACGGTACCTCAACGCTTCTCAGCGGTACCGAGAAGCTTGTAAGCAACAACAGCACACTTAACAATGGTGCAAAACAGCTTGCAGATGGCGCTGCCCAGATCCAGAGCGGTTCCTCTCAGTTGTATGATGGATCCAAGAAGCTTGGAAGCGGTATGAAAGAACTGAAGGACGGTTCCAAGACACTGACCACAAGCCTCAGCGATGGAGCTACCACTGTAAAAGACAATTCAGCAAGTAATGAAACGATCAAAATGTTCGCAACTCCTGTTGTGAACGATGAAACAAAACTTACCGATGTCCCGAATAACGGACACGCAATGGCACCTTACATGATGTCTGTAGGCCTCTGGGTCGGCGCACTGGCATTCTGCCTGATGTATCCTCTGGCTCAGTATAAGGGCAAACTGAAATCCGGTTTCGCATGGTGGGCAAGCAAGGCTTCCGTCCTTTATCCGGTAGCGATCCTTCAGGGAATCTGCCTGATCCTGCTGTTACGTGCATTTAACGGATTCACACCTGCAGAGATGGGCAAAACCGTACTCTTCGCCTGCCTGACATCAATGACCTTTACCTCTATCATGTACTTCTTCAACATTACTATTGGTAAAGTAGGAAGCTTCCTGATGCTGGTATTCATGGTCGTTCAGCTTGCAGGATCTGCCGGAACTTATCCGGTTGAGGTTTCACCTTCATTCGTTGCAAAGATCCATGCATACGTTCCGTTTACTTATACGGTCGACGCATTCCGTGCAACGATCAGCGGTGGCCGGAGCATTACCACTTCCATTATTGTAATGGTTGCACTGTTAGTGATCTTCACAATCCTGACGATCCTTCAGTTCAATCACATGACCAAGAGAAAGAAAGCAGAAAAAGTTGTTCTCTTCGACTGGCTGGAAGAAAGAGGTCTTGCATAATACTTAGTTACTGACAGAAGCTCCCCCGAACCTTCTGTTAGATATAGAAAAATTAAAACTGTACAGTTGCTCAGATGAGCTTCTGTACAGTTTTTTTATGTTGTCCTCGTCAATTCTCCACGCTATAATTATAGCAGTTATAGAAAATCAAGCTTGCCAGTACACCGTGCCTGATCTATGCAGCAGATTTCAGTTCAGAAACACTCCTGTCAGATTCAGAAGAAGCGGCAATATGACTTCTCAGATCTACTCACAAACCGTAGCTCTTTCTGACTGCAAGCCTGCGGTTTTCAATGAAAAAGCAACCTGATATGCATCTAATCCACTGACCGCAAAAACAGACGGAATCATCACCTATGCTACCCATTTACCGTCTTCAGGGTAAAACCTGGAAAGCTATCGGCAATACAAAAAATACAACCTACACCGATAAAAAGCCAGGCACCGCAACCAAATACCGCATCCGTGCATACCGCATCACAAACGGTAAAAAAATATACGGACCTTATTCATCTGTAAGGACCGTAAAATAATAGCAACATAAAAACACCCCGGAAAATCCTGATCTATGTGGTGTCTCCGAATATCTGATCATCAAGCGGATATTCGGAGAGCACCTTATTGTTTGCGGATCTCCGAGGTGTTTTTATTTATTTTCTTAATATTTTATTTTTCCGTCTCAGCTGTTGGTGTTGCTGTGGCTTCTGTCTCTGTTTCACCGTTTACCATGGTTTCATATGCATTGAACATTTCTTTTACTGTCATTTTGTTTACAAGAAATACCTTGTCTCCAACGACAGCTGCATAATAGTTTGTGTCATATGTGTAGAAGGTAACGGTTGTCTGGTTCTTGTCAGAGTCTGTGAATACAGCGGTCATCTCCGGATCTGCAGCCGGTGTATAAGCGTCTGTCAGTCTCTTCTGTCCTGCCATGTTTATCAACTTGTTGTAGAAGGTAGTAAAGGTTGTACTTTCTATTTCCTTACCATTCAGCTGATAAGTTGTTGTTTCTTTCTCGTTTCCGTCATCATCTGTGGATGTTTCACGTGAAACATTTACAGTACTTGTTGTTTCACCGTAAGTAACCTGGAGCTGATCCAGATTTTTTACAGACAGATAATTGACGATCAGTGACCAGAGATCTGACGGCATCTTGTCAATAACTGCACTCAGTGTATCCGTTGACATTGTATAGATCTGTTTGTTATCTAACGTTACATATCTGCTGCCATCTCCTGCCTCATCACCAACATAAATGACAAGCTGTTTATCCACTGTGGTTGTCTTGCTGTCTGCATCTTCTGAGTTGCTGTCCGTGTCAGCGCTGTCGCCGCTCTCAGAATCGTTCTCAGAGGCCGTAGAATCGTTTTCTCCGGATTTTGTACTGTCTGTGCTGTCATCCTTCACCTCTTCCTGATAATCCACTGCAATCGTCGCATAGGGCTTATCAAGGCCATACTGGGAAAGATCCTCTGCATTGTAGTTTACAAACTGGTCAAATGCAAAGCTTCCAAGTCCGGAGGTTACGTTTCCTGCTGCCGTTGTATCGGCAGACTCTTTATCGCTGCTTCCGTCACCGGAAACATCCCAGGTAGTTCCGTCGGAATTTTCTTCCAAGACATAGGAATCTTTATCCTCGCTGACCTGGACCTTTTTCACTGTGGAAGAATCAATTGTCGGGAAATCTTCTCCCTGTGCATAATCGTAAAGGGAATCCATAAACGGAGACACTGTGTCCGCTGCCACTACATATACCGTGCTGTCATCATCATCCCTGGAAATGTAATACTGATTCGTAGACGTATTCTCATCTCCGATGTTGAGTTTCGTTGTCCCATCAGCGGTATCAACAGTTACCGTGTTAGATGGGGAATCCAGTCCATATTCCGTAAGATCCTCCACATCCTCCAGGACTCTGTCCGCTTCCACCTTTTCGATGGCGGAAGCTGCGGAATCCAGAGTTGTCTGATTTACAGGAAAAGCAGTCTCATCCTTTTTCACCCAGGAATCATCTTTTTTCTCAAAGGTCACTTCCTTCTTGTCTACGATAAATTCCAGGGATTTAATGTCATCCGTTTTCACGGAAAACACTTCTGTTTTGCTTTCCTCTTCGCTGCTCTCTGTCTTTTCTTCTTTGGATACGTAGGTGTTCAGTCCCACATAAACGCCGCCGAGAACTGCCAGAACAACAACTGCTGAAACAAGTTTGGTCGATTTTTTCATTATGCTTTTCTCCTCTTAAGCCAGATCAGAAATCCTGCAACAAGGAACACTCCCGGGATCAGACCAATGGTACAGATCTTCCAGAAGGCTGCATCATAATCGGTTACTGTCAGGCTTGTGGACTCAAGGCTCTTGGATGGAATAGAAACGGAATTACTATCGTCTGTGCTGGTCATCCAGTTTAAGGACTCCAGAAGGAGCTTTTCATTTCCGCCGGATACCATCTGGTTTATCTGGCTCTCCATCAGATTTGCTGTGGAGTAGTAAACGATCTGTGTTTCCTTATCATCATCCAGTTTCTCAGTGATAGCAACACCAAGATCAAACGGTCCGTCTACATCTCCGTCTTCCTTTTCGATATTGCTGCTCTGCATATTTGTTTTGGAGTAAGCCTTGTCAGAGGTTGTCAGGATACTGTCGATGGTTACGGTATCTCTTACATCATCTGTTTTCTGAATGCCCTGTGCATACGGTGCCAGTACGTAGGAGCCTGCAGAAGCTGTCTCAGAGCTTGCATCTGTGCTGTTGACTGTTGGTACAAGATAATATGGCATCTGCATTCCATAATGCTGATTATCACCCTCAAATACGATTCCCTCTGCACACTTTACACCATAGTTTTCAAGAACCGCATCAAAGTTCGGCAGATCATCCTGTGTATAATCCGAGAAGATCATAGCTTTTCCGCCTGCCTCCAGATAATCCAGGAGCTCTGTTTTTTCTTCCTCGGAAATATCGCTGGTCGGAGATACGATCATCAGGCAGTCTGCATCATCCGGAACCTTTCCCTCTGTGAGAAGGTTCAGCTCCTTGATATCAATGTTTGCTTTCTGGATATCTTCTTTAAAGCTGGAATCCAGATCTTTTTCTCCGTGTCCGGATAAGGTGTACATGATCGGAAGATCCTCGGATGTCACATAGCCGATCGCACTTGTGATCTGTCCTTCTCCATCAAATCCGGTAGTAGTCTGCTGCCAGGTATTATAGTCTACCGAAGAGGAATACATATCGTTGTAATTGATAACCTTGTTTCTGTCGCCGCAGACTACGATCAGGCTGTTTGATGCAAGATCATCGGTTGTATATTCCGATGCAAATTTCGGATTTACAACAGGGTCTTTCACCTCAACTTTAATATGCTTGGACTCATCTTTATAACGTGAAAGCAGATTGGAGATCGTGTCGTCCTCAGAACCGCTTGCCGCGATCTGATAAATGGTAACATCCTTATCCAGTGCCTTCAGTACCTTCTTTGTTTCATCACCGATGGTGTAAAGCTTGGATGAGCTTACATCCAGCTGTGAATATTTGGATGGGATCGCCCCGACGATCATATTGATCACAACCACGATCACGATAAAGACAGCTGCCATAGCCATGCTGTAGGAACCATTTTTGATATGTTTTTTGCTGATGGTGCCTACCAGCTTTTTCGGATCCGGTTTATGTTTCTTTTTGCCGGAGTCCTGTGCTGTCTCCGGTACGGCTGCCTCGCCTTTATTTTTCTTAAATTTCTCACTGAATTTCATTTCCCTTCACCCCCTAGTTCCAGCGTCTCTTCTGAATGGACTGCATGGTAAGGAACAGGCAGATCGCAATAACAGAAATAAAATAAACGATTCCTGTCACGTCAAACACGCCTTTTGTAAAATTATCATAATGTCCGCTCAGGTTAAATACGTTCAGTACCTTCTGGATACCACCCTGGAAAATACTGGATTTTACAACGTATACGATCACAAGGGCAATCTCTCCCACAGCTCCGATCACTACAGAGATCAGGACATTTTTGATCATGGTATAAATGATGATAGCGATCGCCACGATCAGAAGTCCGAATGCCACTGCGGTTGACATGGAGGTCTGTGAAAAGAATGAGGAAATTCCGTTCATCATATAGAAGGCGAACAGGAATACAAACGTAAGTACGGCTGCAATTACCTGGCTTTCTGTAAGTGCTGACATAAATACACCGATCGCCAGATTCGCGCATCCCAGAAGGAAAAATCCCAGGATCCCGGTGTATGCGGAAGCATAGGAAATCGTTCCGAACTTGCTCATGATCAGAGGATAAACGCACATGATCACGACCGGAATGGCAAACACAGCTACCAGTGCAAGATATTTTCCAAATACGATATCCCATACAGATACCGGTGCGGTCAGAAGAAGCTGATCCGTTTTCTGCTTGCGCTCTTCTGCAAGTACACGCATGGAAAGGATCGGCACACCGATCAGGAACACAAAGGTCAGTGCGCTTAAGGTAGTTTCAAATTTTGAATAGCCGCCTGAAAGCTGATATGCGGAAAAATAAATTCCGGTCAGCACCAGGACAAAAAATATGAAGAGATATCCAACCATGGAGGTCAGATAGCTTTTCAGTTCTCTTTTAAAAATCGCTGTCATGACTGATCCCCCTCTTTCTCATCAGAAGCCTTCTCTGGTTCCCCGTTTTTTTCTTCCTGAGTTTTTTCTTTTTCCGATGATCTGTCTTCTACCGGTTTCCACTGTGAGCTTTCCGGTTTTCCGGCGGATTTTTTCTCTCCTTCGGTAAGCTCAAGGAATACATCCTCAAGGGAAACTCTCTTAACCTGCATCTCGTAGATTGGACAGTTCGCTTTTGCCATAGCGTAGAAGACTTTTTCACGGATGTCCACATTTTCCTGAATGGAAAGTTTTGTTTTCCACAATTTTTCATCGCTGTCATAGGACATTTCCACTCCGGTTACGCCTTCGATCGTTTCCAGAGCTTTTCGAATCGTGTCTTTCTCGCCTTTTACCTTCATAAGGAGGCTGTTGGAGCCTGCTGCCAGACGTTCCAGATTATCCGGTGTATCGCTGGCTACCAGCTTTCCATGGGAAATGATCAGAACATAATCACACACTGCTCTTACCTCGGAAAGGATATGGGAGCTTAGGATAACCGTGTGCTTCTGCTTCAGGCCTTTGATCAGGTCACGGATCTCGATGATCTGCTTCGGGTCAAGTCCTACTGTCGGCTCATCCAGGATGATCACTTCAGGATATCCTAAGATTGCCTGTGCAAGACCCACTCTCTGGCGATAACCTTTGGAAAGGTTTTTGATCAGACGGTCTTTCATGTCTGTGATCTTTACCATATCCATGACTTCTTTTATCTGCTTGTCTTTTTGGTTTCTTGGGATTTTTTTCAGATCAGCCGCAAATTTCATGTACTCAAGAACAGTCATGTCAAAATAGAGCGGCGGCATTTCCGGCAGATAGCCGATACATTTCTTGGCTGCCTCCGGTTCCTCCAGAATATCATGACCATCGATCATCACTTTTCCTTCTGTGGAAGCAATGTATCCTGTGATCATGTTCATAGTTGTTGATTTTCCTGCACCGTTGGGGCCCAGGAATCCGTAAATTTTCCCCTTTTCGATCTGAAAGGAAAGATGGTCAACTGCAGTATGATCACCATACTTTTTGACCAGATTACTTACTTCGATCACTTTACTCTCCTCCTTTTATTCTCAGGGAAATACTTTTTTTAATTATCGATTTCCCATTTTATAAGATGCCAGAGGCAAAAGGTCCTGAAACTGAAGCCCTTGACTCTGGCGTCTTTTCAATACCAATAGAAAATGCCCCTGGATGAAACAGAGAATGGGGGAAATCCAGGGGCATCTCTATCGGATTATAGTGTAAAAGTAATTTGTGATAAAAGTAGGATAAATTTGTGATAATTTTGTGAAACTCCCGGACAAAAAAATCTCCTGTCGGACAGATTTTGCCTTTGTTCGACAGGAGGTAACTTATGCCAGTGGCTCTCTGAGCGGTGTTCCGGCTTTTCTCGGATATTTGCCTGGGGTGTTCTTTACCTTCTCGATAATGACCAGGGAGCGGCCGATCTCGGAGCCTGGAAGGTCAAAGTACTGAATATCCCTGATCTTTCCACCAAGGATCTTTACTGCTTTCTCTGCTGCTTCTGCTTCTTCCTTTACAGAACCGGATTTATAGGAGACAAAAAGCCCTCCGACTTTTACATACGGGAGACAGTATTCAGACAGGGTTGCAAGTCCGGATACTGCTCTGGATACGCAGAGATCATATTTTTCTCTGTAGGCTTTGTTTTTTGCATATTCTTCGGCTCTTCCGTGAATGGCGGAAATCCCCTCCAGGCCCAGGAGCGCAAAGGTTTCTTCCAGGAATTTTACTCTTTTATTGAGGGAGTCCAAAAGGCAGGCTTCCACCTCCGGGAAGGCAATCTTCAGGGGAACACCCGGGAATCCGGCGCCGGTTCCGATGTCCATAACGGTTTTTATCTTACCCATATCTACAGCCTTGACGCAGCAGAGGCTGTCCAGGAAATGTTTCACGAGAACCTCGTCAAATTCTGTGATACCGGTGAGGTTCATGACTTTGTTTTTTTCTACAAGATATTCGTAGAACCGGATAAACTGGTTTTTCTGCGTGTCACTGAGTGTGATCCCAAGCTCCTCGCAGCCTTTTTCCAGGATTTCTAAATTGTACATGCAGCTTCCTCTCTTATTTTCTGTGTTTTATTGTTATTCGTTGTATTATCCGTGTTTATGTCCGGATCTGCTTTCCAGATATACAAGAAGCACGGAAATGTCAGCCGGGGATACACCGGAGATACGGGACGCCTGGCCGATGGACACCGGTCTGTAGGCTTCCAGCTTCTGGCGTGCCTCAATGCGGAGGCTTCCTACATCTTCGTAATCAATGTCTTCCGGAAGCTTTTTCTGCTCCAGTTTCTTAAACTGCTCTACCTGCTTCATCTGGCGGCGGATGTAACCGTCATATTTGATGTTGATCTCTACCTGCTCACATACATCTTCCGGAAGCTCCGGTCTTTCTTTATCGATGGGTGCAAGCACCTTATAGTTAAGCTCCGGCCGACGGATCAGCTCTGCAATGGTGGTTCCGGATTTCAGAAGGGTACTGTTCAGAGATTCCAGAAGGCTCTGTACCTCTGCAGAACCACCTACGGTTGCATGTTCCACTCTCTCGATTTCTTCCTGGATCCGGCGCTCTTTTTCCTGTAATTTATGGTATGTCTCATCATCGATCAGGCCGACCTCCCAGCCTTTTTTGCGAAGACGAAGATCTGCGTTGTCCTGGCGGAGGAGCAGACGGTACTCAGCACGGCTTGTCATCATTCGGTACGGCTCATGGTTCTCCTTTGTTACCAGATCATCGATAAGAACGCCAATATATGCCTCTGAACGGTCCAAAATCAGCTGTTCCCGGCCTTTTACCTCCATAGCTGCATTAATTCCCGCTATGAGGCCCTGAGCGGCTGCTTCCTCATATCCGGAGCTTCCGTTAAACTGTCCGCCGCTGAAAAGGCCCTTGATCTTTTTGAATTCCAGTGTGGGATAGAGCTGGCGCGGATTGATGCAGTCATACTCAATAGCGTAAGCATTTTTTACAATCCTAGCGTTCTCCAGACCCGGTACGGAATGGTACATCTCGTACTGAACATCCTCCGGCAGGGAGCTGGACATTCCGCCGATGTACATTTCATTTGTGTAAAGACCTTCTGGTTCAATAAATACCTGATGGCGTTTTTTGTCTGCAAAACGGACTACTTTATCCTCAATGGACGGACAGTAACGTGGTCCGGTTCCTTCGATCATTCCGGAATAAAGGGGGGATCTGTCCAGATTTGCACGGATGATCTCGTGTGTTTTTTCGTTTGTATAGGTCAGCCAGCAGGATTTCTGCTCGATCTGTACAGATTCCGGGTCTGTGGAAAAAGAGAACGGTACGACTCTTTCATCTCCGAACTGCTCTTCCATCTTAGAATAATCAATGGTGTTTCCGGCGATTCTGGCCGGAGTTCCTGTTTTGAAGCGGAACATTTCGATCCCCAGCTTTTTCAGGGAATCCGTAAGGTAATTGGCTGCCTGAAGGCCGTTCGGTCCTGTATAGTTGCTGACGTCGCCGTAAATGCAGCGGGCCTTGAGGTAGGTTCCTGTACAGAGGACTACAGCTTTTGCGTGGTAGGTGGCTCCTGAGAAGGTTTTTACACCGGTGATGTGCCCGTCTTCTACCAGAAGCTCGGTCACTTCACCCTGGCGGATAGTTAAGTTCTCTGTATTTTCCAGTGTCTTTCTCATTTCTGTGCTGTAGGCCTGTTTATCGGCCTGTGCACGAAGGGAATGGACTGCAGGGCCTTTGGACTGGTTGAGCATTTTGGACTGGATGAAGGTTTTGTCTATGTTTTTACCCATTTCCCCACCAAGAGCATCCAGCTCACGGACGAGATGGCCTTTGGAGCTGCCGCCTACATTGGGGTTGCAGGGCATAAGGGCGATGCTGTCTACGCTGACTGTGAACATGACTGTGTTGAGCCCTAAGCGGGCGCATGCCAGTGATGCTTCGCAGCCTGCGTGGCCGGCGCCTACTACTATGATGTCGAAAAACTGTTCCAGATTTTTCATGCTTTTTCTCCTTTATTTTTTCTCTTATTCTTTTTCTTTATTTTTCTTTGTGATTTTCTTTTTCTTTGTTTATTGTGTGGTTGGTTTTTGGTTTTATTTTTACTTTCTTGCTTGGCAGAAGGCCTGGTTTTTTTGCTTTGGGAAGCTGTGGAAAACCGCAAAGGGGCCGTAAAGCCACGGCCCCTCTGCACACCCCTCGGGCTTTTTTTTAGGAGTTCTTGGGTTGTGGTGTGGGGTACGGTGTTGACTTTTGTCTGTATGCTTCGGTATTGGATGCGGAACGTTGTGCCGAGGGGGTTGCAGTGGAACTGTAATGAGGTTCTCGACGTGCGATGCACGTCTGCGGGGTTATTCCTGCTTCCGTCTGCCATATTTCGGCTCAGTGTTGAATTGCCAGTACAGAAGCATACAGGTACAAGTTAGCATCTTTCAGCATTCCACAATCGCCGCACTATATAAAAAAGGCCCAGGGGTGTGCAGAGGGGCGCGGCCTTGTGCCCCTTTGCGGTTTTCTCACATTCCAATGTGATCTACCCTCTGCGGGGCCGCAGCCTATGTGCCATACAGCCGGAGGCCGCAGCCTATGCGGCATATACGGCCGATGTTCCGCAATCCATGCGGCATATACAGCCGGAGTTCCTCAATCTATGCGGTATATACGGCGGGGTCTCCGCAATCTATATTATGCAACAATATATCCTACAGAAATATACAAAGTTCCGTTTGATATATTTCGGCTTAGTGTCGAATTGCCGATACAGAAGCATACAGACACAAGTTAGTTTCTTTCAGCTTTCCACAATCGCTGCACTATATAAAAAAGGCCCAGGGGTGTGCAGAGGGGCGCGGCCTTGTGCCCCTTTGCGGTTTTCTTACATTCCAATGTGATCTACCCTCTGCGTGGGCCGCAGCCTATGTGCCATACAGCAGGGAGCCGCAATCTATGCGGTTATACGACCGGAGTTCCGCAGCCTATGCGGCATATACGGCCAAGGTTCCGCAATCCATGCGGCCATTCGGCCGGGGCCTCCGCAGCCCATGCGGTTATTATTTCCCCATACAAAATTTAGAAAATATCTCATTAACAAGGTCTTCCCCAAGTGATTCTCCCAGAATCCGTCCCAGACTTTCGTATGCATCTGTCAGGTCTATGGAATAAAAATCCTCCGGCATTCCGCTTTCTATGCTATTTTCTACCAGAGAAAGACTTTCCTGTGCTTTTAAAAGCTCCTGCCTGTGGCGTTCATTGGTGATGTAGACTTCATCATTGAAGTCAATCTCCCCACTGAAGAACATTTCCCGGATTTTTTCTTCCAGGTCTGTGATCCCGGTTTCTTCTTTTGCGGAGATTGGGATCACCGGCTGGTTTATTCTGCTCTTTAAATCCTCTATATCTATAGCAGATTCAAGATCTGTCTTGCTGTAGAGGACAATTGTCTTTTTCTCTTGCAAAATTTTTATGATTTCTTCGTCGTTTTCATCTAACGGTACGGAGGAATCTACGACATAGAGGATCAGGTCTGCGTCTGCTGCCATTTCTTTGGCTTTGGATACGCCGATTTTCTCTACGATGTCTTCTGTCTGGCGGATTCCGGCTGTGTCAGCGATCTTTAATGTGATTCCATGCAGGTTGATATACTCTTCCAGTACGTCTCTGGTGGTTCCTGCGATATCGGTCACGATGGCTCTGTCCTCTCCCAGAAGCAGGTTCAGCAGAGAAGATTTCCCTGCGTTCGGCTTACCCAGGATCACGGTCCGGATACCTTCCTGTATGATCTTTCCGTCTCCGGCTGTTTTTAACAGGTTCTGTATCTTTTCTTTTTCTTCTGCTACGATCTGTTCTAATTCTTCCGAATATCCTGTCAGATCATAGTGCTCTGGGTCGTCTAATGCCGATTCAATGTACGCTATATGGTACAGTAGTTTTTCCCTGATCTGCTGTACAGTTTTTCGGACTGAACCTTTTAATTGTCCTACAGAATTCTTTAATGAGTACTCATTTTTGGACTGTATCACGTCCATAACGGCCTCCGCCTGTGAAAGATCGATCCTTCCATTGAGGAATGCACGCTTGGTAAATTCTCCCGGCTCGGCAATAATGGCTCCGTTTTTCAACACAGTTTCCAGTACCTTTTTCATGGCTAAAACGCCGCCGTGGCAGTCGATTTCTATGGTATCTTCTCCTGTGTATGTCCGTGGTCCGCGCATGGCCATGACCAGCACTTCGTCTACCATTTCTTCGTTATCATAAATATATCCATAATGGATGGTGTGGCTTGGGACGTTTTTCAGAGATTTTTTTCCACCCTTGGAACGGTATACTCCGGATGCGATCTCAAAAGCCTCCGGGCCACTGATCCTGACGATCCCGATTCCCGATGCGCTCATGGCTGTGGAAATCGCAGCAATCGTTGTCTCTTCCATTTTTCACTCTCCTTTGTCAAACGGATAAAAGCATTCGGATAAAAGCATCCGGTTAAACGCAAAAATGTTACTCCGGAAAAGCTTTTTACACGCAAAAACACGTGTTATTCACGCTTTCACCTAGAATAACATCTTCTGTCAGTTTCCATATTTATAATGCTAGAGCGTGTTTGAAAAAGGCTTTCTGCAAGATGTGCGTCACAATTTGTGGGAGATTTTGTCCGGATGAAGGCGCCGTAGCAGGCTACGGCAACTGAATTCGGGCAAAATATACCGCAAAGTGGGGCGTGCAGATTGCGGGAATGATTTTTCAAATACGCTCTAATCTCTGCATTCCGGATGTCCGCTGCAGAAATATCTTTTGTTATTTGCTCTTCAATGATTATAAAGAATTGTTGCGGAGATTGCAATGATAATTTTTAATTTTCAGTTCCATACAAAAAGCCGTACCCACGGAGCTTACGCTCCGGGATACGGCTTATAGCTTTACCGGTGGATCATCAATTATTACGTTTCAGTTTTACTACTACATGTCTGTAAGGTTCTTCTCCCTCACTGACTGTCTCTACATAGCGGTTGCCCTGCAGAGATGCATGGATGATCCTTCTTTCGTACGGATTCATCGGTTCCAGAACTACCGGTTTTCTGGTTTTCTTTACCTTGAAGGCGATTCCTCTTGCAAGGTTCTCCAGAGTTTCCTTACGACGGCGTCTGTAGTCCTCGGTATCGAGTTTTACACGAATGTAGGTAGACTCGCCTTTGTTTACCACAAGGCTTGTCAGATACTGAAGAGAATCCAGTGTCTGGCCTCTTTTTCCGATGAGGATACCCATATCCTCACCTTCAAAATCCACATCCAGAGAACCGTCTGCAGTGTTGTATTTCGATGTGATCTCCACTTCTCCAAGATCCATGGAGCCGAATACATCACGAAGAAATACGACTGCTCTCTCCTCAACCTCTCTGATCTTCTCCGGATCGCTGAGGATCTCTATCGGTCTGCCCTGCTTCGGTGCTCTCTCACGTGTTTCCTTCGGCTGACGCTCCTTTGGAGCTCTTGGCTGTTTCTCACGTGCAGGCTTTGCTTTGCCCTGGAAATCCCTTGCAGGTCTTTCCTTTGGTGCTACTGCCTTTGCAGGTGCTTCTTCGGATGCCTTCTCCACCTGTACAGCTTCTTTCTTCACCGGCTTCTTCTCCTCTGCAGGAGCTGCTTTCGGTGCAGATTCTTTCTTTACATCCGGAGTAAAAGGCTTTTCTAATTTCTTCTCTTCTTTGATAGCGTCCAGTTTCACGGACTCTACCAGTTCATCGATTTCCTGCATATCAGAAACTGGCTCGATTCTGCGAACTTTGATCACGGCAGGTTTGCTGCCGATTCCGAAGAATCCGGAGCTGCCTTCACTGATAACCTGAATATCAAGCTGGTCACTGGAAGTTCCAAGCTCAAGACACGCTTTTGTGATAGCTTCATTCTTTGTTTTTGCTGAAAACTGAATGTAATCCTCCATTACGAACCCCTCCGTTCCTGATTATTTCTTCTTATTTCTCTCATCAAAGTCTCTTACGAGATTTGCTTTGGCTGTGATGCTGCCCGGTTTTGCACTTCTTGCCTTCTCATAAGCAGTATCAACCTTCTGTGCTCTGTCTGAAGCACCATTGTTTCCGCTGTTGCCCTTATTGATCACAGGTTTATTGATATTCTTGGCGGACTGATGAGCCTGATTGGTGATCTTCTGCGGCGGAAGTCCTTCCTTCGCACGCTTCGCTTCGATCTTCTTCATATTCTCATTAACCAGATCATCAATGTTCATCTTATCAAGATGACGATTGATCGCAAACTGCTGGGCACTTCGAACGACAGCACTGGCGATCCAGTAGATACCAAGACCAACCGGGAATGTGAAACAGAAGAATGCAGACATCAGAGGCATGACCATGTTCATGGTTTTCATGGAGTTGGCCATTGCACTGGCCTGATCATTTCCGTCTGCCGGCTGTGTTGCAGCCTGTGGCATAAGCTTCAGGTTCAGCATCTGAGTTGCCCATGCAAGAACCGGGATCAGAAGTGCTACGATCGCAAGTAACAGAGAACCATGATTTTTGAAGAATTCCATGATATAGTACAGCGGCTGGTCTGCGATATTCAGTCCACAGAAGCCCTGCATCTTGGAAATATTGCCGGATGATTTTGTGATCGCATCAGAAAATCCTGAAAACTGATTCATCTGTGCCAGCTCTTTCCACTGGGAAGGAGAAAGTGCATACAGAAAATCAACAATAGAGTTACTTGTAGCATTTCCGGCACTGTCCATAACGAGACGCACTCGTGTCATGGAATGGTCTGTGATAAACTGCTGCAGGATATCTGTGTATCCGTTTACAGCTAGCAGGTTGTCAACTACACCAGTAAAAATGTTCTTTACACTTCCAACGTAAGCAGGAATCCGGTAGATAACCTGATACAGAGCAAACAGAATAGGCATCTGAATGGCTAACTGTACACAGCTACCGGTTGGAGAAACACCATATTTCTGATAAACAGCCTGGGTTTCTTCGTTCATTTTCATCATGGAAGCCTGATCCTTTTTACCCTGATATTTCTTCTGGATCTTCTGGATCTCAGGCTGCATGATCGCGCTTAACTTGGAGAATTTCTGCTGCTTGATCTGCAGCGGTGTCATAAAGGCAAAGATAAGAATACTGAAGATAATGATACAAAGACCAATGTTCTGGATTCCGAACAGGCCGTCAAGCATCTTATATATGCCATCCATGATCCATCCCATCACAGACGCGATCTGTCCGATAATAGGAGTTCCGGTTTTTGTTGCTAAAAATAGTTCCAAATTCATTTCCTCCTAGACTTCTTATTCAATTGTAAAAGTCCGGTAACTATTCATTCGTCCACTAACTGCGGAGATACTGAACAGTTACAAATTCCGATAACTGCTCTGCCCGGGAAAAGGCTGAACAGTCACAAAATAATTCATGGCACAGGGTCATAGCCTCCGTGGGAAAAAGGATTGCATCGCAATATCCTCCATGCCGCAAGAAGACTGCCCTTAAATGCGCCATATTTTTCGATTGCTTCCAAACCATATTGAGAACATGTGGGAATATAAGGACATTTCGTTCTCTTCATCGGCGATATATATTTTTGATAGAGCCTTATCATCTTAATCAGAAATTTCTTTATCATGTTCATTCCCTGTTATATGATGCTTTCTTGCAAGATGCAGAAAAGCACTCTCGATCTCGTGAAAGCTCTTGCCCTTGGCTGCGGCTCTCGCTACTACTACAATATCAAGGTTACTGTCAAAATCTGTTTCGTTGAGACGATAGCTTTCTCTGATCAATCTGGTGAGTCTGTGGCGAACCACACTGTTCCCTACTTTTTTGCTTACTGATATTCCCAGACGATTCTTCATGTGCTGATTCTTCAGCACGTACATCACCAGAAGCCGATTTGCGTACGATGTTCCGTTCTGATATACAACTTTAAAATCTTGATTTTTCTTTAAGGACTCTGATCTGATCAAACGAATCCTCCTTAATTAGATTCCGCCTGCGCGGATATTTCTCCGGATAGAAGAAAAGACCACATAAATGCGGTCTTGCAGCTTATGCTGATAACTGTTTTCTTCCTTTTAATCTTCTTGCAGCTAATACTTTACGTCCGCCCTTTGTGCTCATGCGAGCTCTGAAGCCGTGAACTTTAGCTCTGGATCTCTTTTTTGGCTGAAATGTCATCTTCATAGGTAAAGCACCTCCTTTATCTATTTTTAATTGTTATGAAATAACTTATCATTCAGAACATCGTTTCAATTATATAAATAAACCTCCTTTTCGTCAAGTAAAAATTGCAAAAAACCCGATAAAATCAAGGGTTCTATAAAATACCCCCACCTTACGGTATTTATTTTTTTCTCTTATGTGGAAAGCGCTTATGGTTTACGTAACATTATCCACATTTTGTGGATAACTTGTGGATAACTTGTGGATTGACCGGAAATCTATCCACTTTTTCGGAGGGTTTGTTCACATCGTTTTCAAAAAAACCCTTTATTTGCGGTATTTTTAAGGTGGATTTTTTTATACACATAATTCTTCCACATTTTCCACCAATTCTCGACTTATGGAAACCTCCAGGACTCTTATCCACAATAATCCACCCTAATCCACAGTAATTTCCCCACATTATCCACATTCTTTTCCCCAAAATCTCAAGGATTTTCCATTGCGAAAACCCCATTTTCATTGTAATATATAAAAGGATATCTATCTCCAGTCGCAGACTGGGGTTATTATAATACTCATGGGAGGAAAAAATGGACGCTGTTATTGAAAAATGGGAGGAGATCCTGCAAACTGTCAAATCTGAATATGAGGTGACTGATGTCCCTTTTAATACCTGGCTCAAGCCGCTGAAAGTTTATGAGGTTGACGGAAAGCTGATAACAGTGGTTGTTCCCTCTGAGCAGGCAGCGATCGGAGTCAATTACATCAGTAAACGCTACAAAATACCCCTCCAGGTTACTATCTGTGTACTGACAGGCATGGAAGAATGCGAGGTTCGCTTCGTTCTGGAAAAAGATCTCCCCAAAAAAACAGAAAAAAACACTTCTTATGATAAACAGGTTCAGGATACACGTTACGAAGAGGCGCATTTAAATCCAAAATACACCTTCGACACCTTCGTTGTAGGAAGTAATAACAAATTCGCCCAGGCCGCAGCTCTTGCAGTTGCCGAATCACCGGGAGATACCTACAATCCACTGTTTATCTATGGCGGAGCCGGTCTTGGTAAGACGCATCTTATGCATTCCATCGCTCATTTCATTCTGGAACACGACGAAAACAGCCGTGTTTTGTATGTAACCAGTGAGGAATTTACCAACGAGCTGATCGAAACCATCCGAAACGGAAATAACACGGCAATGAGCAAATTCCGTGAAAAATACAGAAATATCGACGTTCTTCTTGTCGATGATATTCAGTTTATTATAGGAAAAGAATCCACACAGGAGGAATTTTTCCATACATTTAACAGTCTTCACAGTGCCAAAAAGCAGATCATCATATCCTCTGATAAACCACCGAAGGATATGGAGATCCTGGAAGAGCGCTTCCGTTCCCGGTTCGAGTGGGGTCTGATCGCAGATATCACGCTGCCTGATTACGAAACCCGAATGGCGATCCTTCATAAAAATGAAGAAATGAACGGCTACAACATCAGTGAAGATGTTATCAAATATATCGCTACCAATATCAAATCCAATATCCGTGAGCTGGAAGGTGCCTTCAACAAGGTCATGGCCGGAGCCAAGCTTGAAAAAAAGGAAGTAACTCTGGAGCTGGCAGAGCAGGCACTGAAGGATATTATTTCTCCGGATGAGAAAAAAGTGATCACACCGGAATACATCATCTCCGTTGTTGCAGAGCATTACGGAGTCACACCTGCGGACTTAAGCGGAAATAAACGAAACTCCAAGATCGTCATGCCCCGCCAGGTTTCCATGTATCTCTGCCGTGAGATCATATCCACACCTTTGAAAAATATCGGAAAAGCGCTCGGAAACCGTGACCATACCACCGTTATGCACGGTATCGAAAAGATCGAAAACGAATTGCAGAACGACGATAACTTAAAAAATACCATTGATATATTGAAAAAGAAGATTAATCCACAAGGTTAGGGAAGTTTTCCACATTACTGGTGTATAACGTGTTGATTGTATGTGGAGAGATGTGTACAACTTTTTTGCCAAAACGCGGCGGTAATTTTATCCCCGGGTTATTCACATGCGAAAATACCACTTTTACACAAAGTTATCCCAACGGAAAACCCCTGAAAACATCAGGCCTGCGGGAGTTTTTCACAAAATCTGGCCCCCTACGGCGGTTACTGCGGATTTTTTCTATAAATATATTTATAAAAACCACAAATTGTTCAGAAAGGGAGTTATACACACTATGAAAATCATCTGCTCCAAATCAAGTCTGTTAAAAAGTGTAAGTATCGCACTCAAAGCAGTTCCATCAAAAACCACAATGCCAATCCTGGAATGTATTCTCATGGATGCAACCACAAACCAGATCAAATTTACCACCAACGATATGGAACTGGGAATTGAAACGATAGTTGAAGGTACTATTGAAGAAAAAGGTAAAGTTGCTCTTGATGCAAAAATCTTCTATGAAATCATCAGGCGACTTCCGGATAATGATGTTACCATTAAGACCGATGATAAATATGCAGCAACCATTACCTGTGAAAAAGCAAAATTCAATATCCCTGGAAAATCAGGAGAAGATTTTGCTTATTTACCTATGATCGAGAAGGATGAACCGCTGACGATCTCTCAGTACACACTGAAAGAAATGATCCGCCAGACTATTTTTTCGATTGCTGTAAATGAGAACAATAAGCTTATGACCGGTGAACTTTTTGAGATCAAAAATAACTGTCTGAAGGTAGTTTCTCTGGACGGACATCGTATCTCTATCCGCAAAATGTCCCTTAAGAAAGATTATTCTGACCGTAAGGTGGTAGTTCCGGGCAAAACTTTAAGCGAGGTCAGCAAGATTCTTTCCGGAGAAGTGGATGATCAGGTCAGCATTTACTTTACAAAAAACCATATTTTATTTGAATTTGATCAGACTATGGTAGTTTCCAGACTGATCGAGGGAGAATATTTCAGAATTGACCAGATGCTTTCCAGTGATTATGAGACAAAACTGAAGATCAACAAAAAAGAGTTCCTGGATTGTATCGACCGTGCCACACTTCTGGTACGTGAGGTTGATAAAAAACCGATCATCATCAACATCACAGACGATGATATGGAGCTGCGCATTGATTCTGCAATGGGTTCCATGAATGAAGAGATCGATATTGAAAAAGAGGGTAAGGATATCATGATCGGCTTCAACCCGAAATTCCTGATCGATGCGCTTCGTGTTATTGATGATGAAACCGTGACGATCTATCTTGTAAATCCGAAGGCCCCGTGCTTTATCCGTGACGATGAGGAGAACTATACTTACCTGATCCTTCCTGTAAACATCAACCAGAATCAGGCCAGATAAGACCTGGGGTAATGTGAACGTTTTTGATCGATTGTGCATGGGAATGCGATCGTGTTCTGAAAATTGTTTTATGCGTAAACTGCTGGAAGGGGGTATTTAAATTACCGCCTTCCGGTGAAATTTGTATTTTGGGGGATTTTAAATACCGCCAGAAGATCAGAAAAGATCGATCTGACGGAGAAAATACCCCGGAGATAAGAGGAGAAAAAATTGGAGATCAGAATTAAAGACGAATTTATCAAGCTTGGTCAGGCGCTGAAGCTGGCCGGTGTTGTGGAGGACGGCGTTGAGGCGAAATATGCCATCAATGATGGTCTGGTACTGGTGAACGGCGAGGTGGAGAACCGCCGTGGCCGCAAGATCCATCCTGGAGATACCATTTCCTACGATGGAAAAGATATTTATGTGATCGGGTGAAGGAATGTACATTGAATCCATCAGACTGAATAATTTCAGGAATTATGAGTCGCTGGAGATGAATTTTGATCAGGGCACCAATATTCTCTACGGTGACAATGCCCAGGGAAAGACCAATATCCTGGAGGCAGTTTATCTGGCAGGTACCAGCAAATCCCACAAGGGAAGCAAGGACCGGGAGATGATCCGCTTTGAGAATGAGGAATCCCATATCCGAATGATGGTGAAGAAGGGCGATCTTTCATACAAAATAGACATGCACCTCCGGAAAAACAAAGCAAAGGGAGTTGCCATCAACGGGCTGCCGATCCGCAAGGCAAGGGAGCTGCTGGGGGTGGTGAATCTGGTGTTTTTTTCTCCGGAGGATCTTAATATTATCAAGAATGGACCTGGAGAGAGAAGACGTTTTCTGGATTCGGAGCTTTGTCAGCTGGATGGTGTTTATATCACGGAGCTGGCCGGCTACAATCACATCGTGAACCAGAGAAACCGTCTTCTCAAAGACTGTTATATGAACCCCGGGCTGAAAAGTACCCTGGATGTCTGGGATATGCAGATGGTCGATTACGGAAAGAAGATCATCGGGAAGCGGGAAGCCTTTGTGGAGGAGCTTAACGAGATCGCAAGGGGGCTTCATAAAGGCCTTACCGGCGGGATCGAGGAGCTGGAGATCCTGTACGAGCCAAGTGTGACGGCGGCCGAGTTTGAGGATAAGCTTTCCAGGAACCGGGAGCGGGATCTTCGGATGAAGCTGACCTCCGTGGGACCGCACAGAGATGATTTCTGCGTAAAGGTCAACGGGATCGACATCCGGAGGTATGGTTCCCAGGGGCAGCAGAGGACTGCGGCCCTTTCCCTGAAGCTTTCGGAGATCTATCTGGTGAAGAAAAAAATCCGGGATACACCGGTTCTTCTGCTGGATGATGTTCTTTCGGAGCTGGATAGCAGCAGGCAGACATATCTGCTGGAAAGCATCCACGATATACAGACTCTGATCACCTGTACAGGACTGGATGATTTTGTCAGCCATCAGTTCAAGATCAACAGGGTTTTTCAGGTGGTAAAGGGGCATGTTTATATGCCTAAAGGGTTTTGACAAGCCCGTATGCATATGGTAAACTGATTCTGATTATGGAAAGTTGGTGAATATTTTGGATAAAGAGGAGTTTCGCGTTAAGCTGGGACAGATCAATAAGCTGGTCGAGACCCAGGATTACAAAGGCGCCATGCAGATTGTGGACAGCATTGACTGGCGTCGTGTGAAAAACGTCCGTACCCTTTGTGTAGTGGGCGAGATCTACGCGGCCAACAAGCGCTATGAAGAGAGCAAGGAAATTTTTCTTCTTGCCTACCACAGAGCGCCGATCGGCAAGAACATACTTTACCGTCTGATCGAGGTTTCCCTGAAAATGGGACAGATCAGTGAAGCCACAGAATTCTTTGATGAATACAGAGAAGTGGCAGGTAATGATAACAGCCAGTATATACTGAAATATAAGATCGCCAGAGCGAAGAATGCATCTCTGAATGAACAGATCCGTATTCTTGAGGAATATAAGGAGAAGGAATTTACGGAGCGCTGGTCCTATGAGCTGGCCAAGCTCTATTACAAGGCAGGAGACAAGCAGAAGTGCCTGGATCTCTGCAATGAGATGATCCTTTGGTTCAATGACGGAACTTATGTGATGAAGGCCCTTGACCTGAAACAGCGGATGGGTGTTCTCACTGGCGAAGAGAAAGAGAAATATGAACAGCGTTTTATCCCGAAGCTGATCCCGCCGGAAAAGGCGCAGGAGATCAGGGAGAGCAAGGAAGCATCCGGCGAGTATGAGGAGGCAAAACCGGTCACAGATACCATCCAGGTAGATGATGAGCGGGATCTGAACAGTGCGGAGACATTCCAGGAGAAGCTTTCCAAGGGATTCCGTGATATCTTTGGCGGACATAAGAAATCTGCGGAAGAGGATATGGAGGAAAAAGAAGCTGCGCAGGATGAAGAGCCGGATGAGGTTTCCACAGGCTCTGAGGATGTGACGGAACAGGCGGAAGCGCCGGAGGCTGAGACTGCTGCGGCAGCAGAACCGTCAGAGGAGTTTACAGATTCTGAGGAGATCGAAGCAGCAGAAGGAAGTGAGGAAGCTTCGGATGAGCCTTCTGAAGAGCAGGAAGAGTTTTCCGGACAGGAAGCGGATGAGATCCCGCTGGCATCCGGTGTTGAGAACCTGTCATCTGGAAGTATGAAGCTGCAGGCTCAGGAACAGCAGGATAAAGAGGAAGAAGAGACTTATCAGGAAGCGGAAGAAGCTGAGGCTGAGAAAGCTACAGAGATGTCTTTGTCCCAGAGTGTTGCAGAGATCATGAAGGAGAAGTCTGCCGGAAATGAGGAAAGTGAGGAGAAGCCTGCAGGGGTTCCGCTCAATGAGGAAGGCAAGCCTGATTTTTCCGCAACGATCCGTATGCCGGAGCTGAAGATCCCGAAGTCCATGATCAATGTGGACCCGGAGAATGCAAGCAGTTCCGCAGAGATCCCGGACGCGTCCGGAATTTTCGGAAGTATCGAGGATATTGCGGCATCTGTAGGTGACAGGTCCGGGAAGGATAAAGATAAGGACTTCAACCTGGAGGATACTATTCTGGCAGCAGCTACACAGCAGGGAATCGATATCCCGGAGGAAGAGAAATCTCCGGATGTCCAGCAGTCCGACGTAACGGAAGAGCCGGCAGGTATTGAGGATCTGGATATTGCGGCTGATGAATTTGTTCCGGAGGAGCCGGATGCGGCAGATATCGAGGATATCATGGCGCAGATCTCCGCTCAGCAGGAGGAAGAGGTAACGGAGACTTCCGATACCAGACTTCCGGATATCGTATTTGATGAAGATGAGGAGCCGGTTACTGAGGAGGATCTTCAGGCTGCAGAAGCAGAGTTTCTGAATGGTCCGTCAGGAGTACAGAAGCCGGTGGAAGAAGATGATGTGCTTCCGGAGATTCCTTCACTGGAATCTGAGGAGCAGGTGCAGAAGGCTGCAGCAGAGCCTTCAGCGAAGCTTCATCATGAGGAACCGGTGGCTTCAGCGGAAGAGGAAAATCTTCTTGATGAGGAAGAAGAATACAGTGATGACGCCTTTGACTTCCAGGATGAGGATGACTTTATCAGCAGTCTCATCGGTGATGATTCTGATGAAGCCATGGAAGAGGACGATGAGGAAGAGGAGCTCAGTGAGGAAGAGCAGCTTGAGAAATTTATCGCTACGGTCCATCCGGAAAAGGATCCTACAAAGATCGTTTCCAGAAAGAAAGAGCTCACAGATGAAGAGAAGCAGCTTTTCACCTATTTTATTACAGTTCCCGGAATGAAGGAACAGCTGCTTGATGTACTCTGCGATGTGCAGATGGGCGCAGCAGACAAGACCTCCCAGACCGGAAATGTGATCGTTATGGGCGGCAGAGAAACAGGTAAGACGAGACTGATCTCAAGTCTGATCCCGGCAATCTGTAAAGAGCTGAATATCGAGGCTTCCAAGGTTGCCTATATATTTGCGGATGATCTTAACGGAAAGGATATTCCGGAGATCGTATCCAAGCTTGCCGGCGGTTTCCTTGTTATCGAGGATGCAAACCAGCTTTCCCAGGAAACAGCAGATGAGCTTGAGGAAGCTATGACCGGAAACACAAAGGGAATGATCGTGATCCTGGAGGATGAAAAGATCGGTATGCGTAAGCTGATCGCAAGATATCCGAAGCTTGCGAAGAAGTTTACATCCATGATCAACATTCCTGTATTTACAAACGATGAACTTGTTAATTTCGCTAAGGTCTATACCATGGAGAATGGATTCCGTATCGACCAGATGGGCATGCTTGCTCTGTATAATCTGATTGGGATCAACCAGAAGGAGGATCAGCCGATGTGCATCGGTACTGTGAAGACCATGCTGGATAAGGCTATGGAGAGAGCTCAGAGCGGATTGTTCAAGCGTTCCAAGAAGCGTGTGGACCGTGATGGCTACACGGTACTTTTTGAAAAGGATTTCAGCTGAAAATAAGAAAAAGCAGAGGTAAAAAATATGGCCAGACCTTATCTTGGTAACCCGAAATATACCATTGAAGTCCTTCAAAAGTATCATTTTGTTTTCCAGAAAAGGTTTGGTCAGAATTTTCTGATCGACGAGCATGTTCTGGAAAAGATCATTGAGTCTTCGGGTATCACGAAGGATGATTTTGTACTGGAGATCGGTCCGGGTATCGGAACTATGACCCAGTATCTTGCGGAGGCTGCCAGAGAGGTGGCTGCTGTGGAGATCGACAGTTCGCTGATCCCGATCCTTAAGGATACGTTGAAGGACTGGGATAATGTTTCTGTGATCAATAACGATATCCTGAAAACGGATATCAAAAGGATCGCAGATGAGAAAAACGGCGGCAAGCCTGTGAAGGTGGTTGCGAATCTGCCGTATTACATTACGACTCCGATCATCATGGGGCTTTTTGAGAAGAATGTTCCTGTGGATTCGATCACTGTCATGGTGCAGAAGGAGGTTGCAGACCGTATGCAGGTTGGTCCCGGTACCAAGGATTACGGTGCGCTTTCCCTGGCTGTGCAGTATTATGCGAAGCCGGAGATCGTTGCGAATGTACCGCCGAACTGTTTTATGCCGCGGCCGAAGGTTGGAAGTGCGGTGATCAAGCTGACGCGTTATGAGAAGCCGCCGGTGGATGTGAAGGATGAGGGGCTTATGTTCCGTCTGATCCGTGCATCTTTTAACCAGAGGAGAAAGACACTTGTGAACGGAATCAGAAATTCCGGAGATTTTTCCCTGAGTAAGGAGGAGATTGAGGATGTGTTCAACAGGTGTGATCTTCCGCTGAATATCAGGGGTGAGGCGCTGACACTGGAGCAGTTTGCGATGCTTGCCAACTGTATTTATGATGAGAAAAATTAATATATGATAAACGCAAAAAGAGCCCGGGCAGCTGTTCCGGGTTCTTTTTGCGTTTCCGGACGGGAATGTTGGAGAGGTTTCCTGTCCGGACCTATATATTTGTTATAGAAAGGAGGTTATGTCTGAGGTGTCAGACATAAGTAAGTAATGAAAAATTTACATTTTTTATTTTACTGATGAGATGTTAGGAAAGTTTGTTTAAAATATGAAAATATTGTGAATATATTTTTGGCGATATACATAAAGTCTGAATGGTGTGGGTGGGAATGGGGAAAATTGAGGTTTACAGAGGGGTGGGGGTGTGTGGTATACTGAGGGGCGTCGAAAAGGTAATGATGAGGTAATAAAAAGGCAGTAAAAGATAGTTAAAAATAGTAAAAGGCAATTTTTAATAAGGGCTGGTGCCCGTATGGAGGTTGAATATTATGAGAAGATTGAACAAGGTTACAGCTTTGGTTATTGCGGGTGTTATTTCATGTACATCTCCGATGATGGTTATGGCGTCTGATTCCGGTTCTGTTATGAGTCAGGCGGAGGAGATCCTGAAGGATAATGAGGTTGGGTCTCTTGCTTCTGATCCGGATAAGGTTGGGGATATCATTGTTTATGTGAAGGGGCTTTTTGATTCTAACCAGATCACGGATGATGAGATTTCTCAGGGGATCGATGAGGCTGCGGATCATTTTGGGGTGAGTCTTAATGAGGATGATAAGAGTTCGCTGGTTAATATTATCAGTAAGTTCCGTGGAATCGAGATGAGTGATGATCAGATCAAGGGGTATGTGAGTGATGCTTATAGTACTTTGAAGGATATGGGTGTTACGAAGTCTGATGTGAAGAATATTTTTGAGAAGGCGGTTGAGTTTATTAAGGGGATGCTTTCACGGCGGTGATGGTTTGTGATGGCTGGTGTTTTTGATGATGTTTTAGATGGAGTTTGAGTTAGAGGGTGAGGGTTGTGGCTCTTTTGTTGGGGTTGTTGTTGGTTTGTTTGGCTGAGATGTACAATATGTACAATGTTTAGGGTTTTGGTTTTGTTTGTGAATGTGGTGTTTTTATAAATTGGGGGAGGGTGTTTTGAAAAAAATTGTGCAAATGCGCTAATTGTTTACGGGATGTTCATTGTTTGTTCATATTTGTCTGGTAGTATAGGGATAGTTCGAAAGAACGTTACGAAAGACGCTGTAATGGTGTGTATCTGTATCATTACACATACAATTTTTTTCATAATAATCGCCCCGGTAAGCCACTACCGGGGCACTCCTCGTTTTTGGGCCTTTTTGGGGCTCTTTTTTTTATGGGTGGGGAGGGACGGACGGACTGCCGGAGGGGCGGCTGCATGGTCGTGCCTGGTGCGGTCGTTTCGCCGGGTCATACTAAGCGTCTGAGTATTCTGCCGTGCAGGGCGCCCCATAACTCGCCATGTACGCTGATGCGTACCTGGCTCAGACAGATGGGGCTTACTCTGCGGCTTGTGGCCGCAGAGTACCTTCCCGTCAGAAGCCTCAGGCGCTAAGTATGACCAGCGGCTTACTCCGACGCACCGGGTCCCGACCATGCAGCCGTCCCTCCGGCAGTCCGTCCTGTGCGTTGGTTGTGGGAGTGATAAGTTTGTGTGGTGATTGGGTGGGTAATTTATGTTGGATGTATAAACTGTATCCTTTGTTAGGGATATTTGTAGTATTGAGGGGAGTATTTTCTGCTGAGGGGGTGTTTTGAGTGAGGGATTTTTTTGGATGTGTGGGGATTGAGTGGTCTGACGGGAGGTGGTGGGCCATCAGCGCTGCGCTGGATGGCTGCAAGGGCTGAGTTTCCTTGTGGTCTGACGGGGGGATGTGTGGCATCGGCGCTGCGCTGGATGCCTGTGAGGTGTGCTGGAGGTGAGTGATGTATGTGTGGCATCGGCGCGTGCTGGATGCCTGTGAGGTCTGGGGCTTGTGGAAAAAAATATAGCGCGGGTGGGGTGTGCATGCTATAATGATTAGGATTATAGTGCTGTCGGCTGTTTTGGGGGCGGCGGTGGTTTGTTTTTTGTTTGAATGGGAGGTCTGGATATGGCGGAGTCTATGAAGGATTTTGAGAGGGAGCTGGAGGCTTCTTTTAAGAGGATCGATGAGGGTGATATTATCTCAGGGACTGTTGTGAGTGTGGATGAGTCGGGGGTTGTTCTTGACCTTAAGTTTTATGCTGAGGGTTTTATTCCGGTGGAGGAGTTTTCCCGGGTGCCGGGGTTTAATATTAAAGAGGCTGTTCAGCCGGGGGATGAGGTTCAGGCGATGGTTCTTCGCAGGGATGATGGTCAGGGGAATATTCTTCTTTCCAGAGCGGATGCTGCGGATGTGCTTGCCTGGGACAGGCTGAAGGAGCTTCAGGATTCGGGTGAGGTGCTGGATGTTGTTGTGAAGGGGATCGTTAACGGGGGTGCCATTGCTTATGTTGAGGGTGTCCGTGGGTTTATTCCTGCATCCAGGCTTGATCTGGAGTTTGTTGAGGATACTGAGGTGTTTCTGAATAAGCCGATCCAGGTGCGGGTTATCGAGGCTGATAAGGCGAAGAAGAGGCTGGTGCTTTCGGCCAGGGAGATTCTTCGTGAGAGGGCTGAGGTGGAGAGACGGAATAAGATTTCCAATATCCAGGTTGGTTTTGTGACTGAGGGTACGGTTGAGAGTTTGCAGCCGTATGGTGCTTTTGTGGATCTTGGGAACGGGGTTTCCGGGCTGGTGCATATTTCTCAGATCTGTGAGAAGAGGATCCGGAAGCCTTCTGAGGTTTTGAATGTTGGGGATAAGGTTAAGGTGAAGGTTATCGCGATCAAGGATGGTAAGTTGAGCCTGAGTATTAAAGAGGCATCGGATCTGATGGCTAAGGAGGTTGAGGAGGAGTCTTTTGAGCTTCCGGAGTCGGGGGAAGAGGCTACTACTTCCCTGGGTGCTTTGTTTGCAAATATTAAATTATAATTATTTTGGATGAAAAAGGATGGATGTGTATGAAAAAACCGGAGAGAATATTTGTAATCGGACATAAGAATCCGGATACGGATTCCATCTGTTCGGCTATTGCTTATGCGGATATTAAAAACAGAACTACGCAGAATAAAAAATATATCCCGAAGAGAGCGGGGCAGATCAATGAGGAGACCAGGTATGTGCTGAACCGTTTTGGCGTACAGCCGCCGGCTTATCTGGGAAATATCGGTACTCAGGTCAAGGATATGGATATTCGGACCAGTCCGCAGGCGGATAAGAGTATGTCGCTGAAGAATACCTGGGATCTGATGCAGGAGAATGGGATCGTTTCTCTTCCAATCCGGGATAAGGATGGGTGTCTGGAGGGGCTTGTGACTATTGGTGATATCGCAAAGACCTATATGGATACTACAGATAGTTATCTTCTTTCCAACGCGAGGACGCAGTATCGGAGAATTGCCGAGACCGTTGGCGGTGAAGTGGTGGAAGGTAACGGGCACGGATATTTTGTGAAGGGGCGTGTGCTTGTCGGTACTGCCAACCCGAAGATGCTGGAGGGCTACGTTGAGGAGAATGATATGATCATCATGGGTGACCGTGAGGAGGATCATCTTCAGGCGATCAGCCAGAATGTAAGCTGTATCATCGTGGGGCTGAATATCGTGGTTTCCGAGAAGGTTGTGAAGCTTGCTCATGAGAAGAATATCGTGATCATCCGGTCTCCGTATGATACGTTTAATATTGCGCGTCTGATCAACCAGAGTATTCCGGTCAGCTTTGTTATGAAGCGGGATAACATGGTTACGTTTAATACCGAGGATTTTACGGATGATATCCAGGATGTTATGATCAAAAACCGTCACAGGGCGTTTCCGGTGATCAATCCTCATGGTAAGTGTATCGGTACGATCTCCAGACGTAATTTTCTGGATATGCATAAAAAGAAAGTGGTTCTTGTGGATCATAATGAGGTGGATCAGGCTGTTGATAATATCGAGAAGGCGGAGATCCTTGAGATCATCGATCATCATAAGCTGGGTACCTTGCAGACTATGACGCCGGTTGCTTTTCGTAATGAGCCGGTGGGATGTACGGGCACGATCCTTTATGAGATCTACGGAGAGCAGAGACTGGAGATCCCGGAAAAGATCGCGGGGCTTCTCTGTGCGGCTATTATTTCGGATACATTGATGTTCCGTTCACCGACCTGTACGCAGACGGATAAGATCGCTGCCAGTGCTCTTGCGCTGATCGCGGGGATCAAGATCGAGGAGTTTGCCCGAGAGATGTTTTCTGCGGGAAGTAATCTGAAGGATAAGTCTCCGGAGGAGATTTTTTATCAGGATTACAAGAAGTTTATCGGTGAGGGTAATGTTTCCTTTGGTGTGGGTCAGATCAGTTCCATGGACAGCGAGGAGCTTAAGGAGATCAAGGAGAAGCTGATGCCGTTTATGGTGAGTGAGTGTGGCCGTCATGATATCACGAGAGTTTATTTTATGCTGACGAATATCCTGGAGGAGTCTACAGAGCTTCTGTTTTACGGGGAGGGCAGCCAGCAGATGGCGGAGATCGCTTTTGAGCGGAAACCGGATGGAGATACCTTCAGTCTGCCGGGTGTGGTTTCCAGAAAGAAGCAGCTGATCCCGGCTATGATGGAGGCTGCTCAGCTGATGAACAGCGATTATGCATAAGAGGTGACGGAAAATGGCGAAACAGTTATGGAAGCCGGGGAACATGATCTATCCGCTGCCGGCTGTAATGGTGAGTGTTACCGATGGTGAGGGGCATGATAATATCATAACGGTTGCGTGGACGGGTACGGTGTGTACCAATCCGGCGATGGCTTATATTTCTGTCCGACCTTCCCGTTATTCCTATGATATGATCCGGAAAACGGGTGAATTTGTGATCAATCTGACAACGGAGAAGCTGGCGTATGCAACGGATTTCTGCGGGGTTCGTTCGGGACGTGATGTGGACAAGTTCCGGAAGCTGAACCTTACGAAAGAGAAAGCGCAGTTTGTTTCTGCACCGATGATCGGGGAGGCTCCGGTTTCAATCGAGTGCAGGGTGCGTGAGGTGAAGGAGCTGGGGTCTCATGACATGTTTCTTGCGGATGTGCTTGCGGTCCATGCGGATGAAGCTTATATGGATAAAAACAACAGGTTTTGTCTTAATGATGCGGGTCTTCTGGTTTATTCCCATGGGGAGTATCTGGCGGGTGGCCGGAAGGTGGGAACCTTCGGCTACAGCGTAAAGAAGAAGCAGATGCAGAAGAAGTTGGATAAGAAATCAGACAGGGAATCAGAGATGGCAGGGATGGCAGAGAAGTTGAAGACGTCGGGGAAGCCAGGGATGGCGGGGAAGTTGAAGACGTCAGGAAAGCCAGGGATGTCAGGGAAGTTGAAAACGTCAGGAAAGCCAGGGATGTCAGGGAAGTTGAAGGTGTCAGGAAAGCCAGGGATGTCAGGGAAATTAAAGACGTCGGGAAAGGCAGGGAGAGAGAAACGGTAGGTTCTGCGGAGCCGTAACGTTTGTTGAGATTTGGCAGCTGTTATGCTAAAATGAAAGGATACAGTATGAATAATATTACACTGATAGGAATGCCTGGTGCGGGGAAGAGCAGCATCGGTGTCGTACTTGCGAAGGTACTTGGTTACCAGTTTATTGACTCAGATCTTCTGATCCAGAAGGCGGAGAAGAGGACTTTGAGTAAGATTATTGCAGATGAGGGTACGGAGGGCTTCAAGGCGATCGAGAATCGTGTGAATGCTTCGATCCAGGTGGAGAATACGGTGATCGCTACCGGTGGAAGTGTGGTTTACTGCGATGAGGCTATGCAGCATCTGAAGTCTGAGGGTGTTGTGGTGTATCTTAAGATCTCGCTGGAGCTTCTTTCCAGGCGTCTTGGTAATCTTAAGGGGCGTGGTGTTGTGCTCAAGGAGGGGCAGACGCTGGCGAGTCTTTATGATGAGCGTGTTCCTTTGTATGAGAAATATGCGGATATTGTGGTGGATGAAGAGGATAAGGATCTGGAGGGGAGTCTCCAGGTTGTGCTTGAGGCACTGAAGAACAGGGGAGATAAGGCGTAACTGTTGGCTTGTGGAAACGGTTTGCTGGAGTGTTTCGGGTCATGGGTTGTGACAGGTTTTCGTCATAAATTGTTTACAAATCTGAAATATGTGTTATAATATACAACTGACCTAAAAAACGGTATTGCGGAACGTTTGTTCCTGCAGTAAATTCAGAGAAAGTTTCTGCTCATAGAGGAGTAAATAATAGAGGTGTGTTATGGAACAGTATGTGATTAAAGGCGGCAATCCTCTGGTTGGAGAAGTGGATATTGCGGGTGCGAAGAATGCGGCGCTTGCGATATTGTCAGCAGCCATTATGACTGATGAAACTATATTGATCGAGAATCTGCCAGATGTTAGGGACATCAATGTTCTGCTTGAGGCGATCTCCGAGATCGGGGCTCAGGTTGAGCGTATTGATAAGTCTACTGTAAAGATCAACGGTTCTACTATCGGCAATCTCAGCGTGGATTATGAGTTTATCAAGAAGATCCGTGCTTCTTATTATCTTCTGGGTGCTTTGCTTGGTAAGTATAAGCATGCGGAGGTTCCGCTTCCGGGTGGATGTAATATCGGCAGCAGGCCGATCGACCAGCATCTGAAGGGTTTCCGTGCTCTTGGTGCGGATGTTGATATCTGTCATGGTGCTATTGTTGCCAAGGCGGAGAATCTGCATGGCAGCCATATTTTCCTGGATGTGGTTTCTGTTGGTGCTACTATTAATATTATGATGGCTGCTTCTATGGCGACTGGCCGTACGATCATTGAGAATGCTGCGAGGGAGCCGCATGTTGTTGATGTGGCGAATTTCCTGAACAGTATGGGGGCGAATATCAAGGGTGCTGGTACGGATGTGATCCGTATCCGTGGTGTTGAGACGCTTCATCGTACGGAGTATTCGATCATTCCGGACCAGATCGAGGCTGGTACGTTTATGTTTGCTGCTGCGGCTACTCGTGGTGATGTTACTGTTCGTAATGTTATTCCTAAGCATCTTGAGGCTACTACGGCTAAGCTTGAGGAGATCGGGTGTGAGGTTGAGGAGTTTGATGATGCGGTTCGTGTTCGTGCGCCGCATGTGCTTCATCGTACGCATGTGAAGACGTTGCCTTATCCTGGTTATCCTACGGATATGCAGCCGCAGATCGCGGTTACTTTGGCTTTGGCTGAGGGGACGAGTATTGTTACTGAGAGTATTTTTGAGAACCGGTTTAAGTATGCGGATGAGCTTTCCCGGATGGGTGCCAATATTAAGGTGGAGGGGAACTCTGCTATTATTGATGGTGTGAGGAAGCTTACAGGGGCGCGTGTGAGTGCGCCGGATCTTCGTGCGGGTGCTGCGCTTGTTATTGCGGGGCTGGCTGCTGAGGGTGTTACGGTTGTTGATGATATTGTTTATATCCAGCGTGGGTATGAGAATTTTGAGGAGAAGCTCAGGAGTCTTGGGGCTGAGATTGAGAGGGTTTCCAGTGAGAAGGAGATTCAGAAGTTTCGGCTGCGCGTGGGGTGATGGTTGGTGACAACTGGTAATGACTGATAACGATTGATGATAATTGGATATTTGAGTTTTGGGAGAGTTCCTGGGTGTTTGGGCCTGGGGGCTCTTTTTTTGTGTGGGGGAGGGAGGGACGAAAGGAGGGACGAACGGACAGACTGCCAGCGGGGCGGCTGCATGGTCGTGCCTGGTGCGGTCGTTTCGCCGGGTCATACTAAGCGTCTGAGTCTTCTGCCGTGCAGGGCGCCCCATAACTCGCCATGTACGCTGATGCGTACCTGGCTCAGACAGATGGGGCTTACTCTGCGGCTTGTGGCCGCAGAGTACCTTCCCGTCAGAAGCCCCAGGCGCCAAGTATGACCAGCGGCTTACTCCGACGCACCGGGTCCCGACCATGCAGCCGTCCCGCTGGCAGTCTGTCCGTTCTGTTTTTTTGGGGGTGTGAGGGGTGGTGGTTTGCCGGAAGGGGATGAGCCATCAGCGCTGCGCTGGATGGCTGCAAAGGCTGAGTTTCCTTGTGGTTTGCCGGGAGGTGGTGTGGCATCGGCGCTGCGCTGGATGCGTTGTGGGGTGAGTTGACATCGGCGCTGTGGTGGATGCTGTGGGATGTGGTATTGGTGGTGTGGGGATGGCGGTTTTTGTCGAAGGGTTTTTGTTGACTTTTGCTGGTGGGATGGTTATACTGAAGGTACATATCTGGGAACATTCTGGGCCGTTCGGCTATCTGATCCCCATATGGTTGGTTGTATAAATATGGCGGGGAGGAGCCGGTTGGTTGTGTGAGGCTTTTTCTTTTGCCATCATAGTGAAAGGAGGAGTCTTATGCAGAGGAAGCGGCTTGAGGATATGAATCTTCTGGATGATTTTTTGTTTAATGCGGTGATGACGTTTCCTGGTATTGGTGAGAGGTTATTAACAGTTAAATATAAATTATAAAATCATATAAGTACATGTTGAGTTTTATAAGATATTAGAGTGGAATATTATGGAAAGGAGCTGATGCTTTGAGTAAATATTATTCTATACATGAATTTTCAAAAATTATAGGCGTATCCGCCCAGACATTATGAAATTGGGATGCCAATGGAAAACTTCATCCGCATCATACTACAGTAAACGGCTAT
>NZ_RCXU01000027.1:0-53955 GCF_004167315.1 Blautia sp. aa_0143 | reverse complement strand
GTGGATCTCGGTGAACCCCTTCTCATAGAGGTAATCACGAAATGCCCGCACCAGAGCCTCCTGGATCTTGAATTTTGCACGCTCCTGCACATTACGCAGGGCGATAGGACGATAATTCAGCTTTGCCTCCAGGGAAGTGTTCAGCTTCCATTTGTCGATGGCCAGCGGAAGAGGCTCTGCAGGTGAGGAAAGGATCTCCACATGGCTGATGCGGAGTTCTCTTCCGTGAGGCGCTCTTTCTTCCTCATGAAGAGTTCCTGTGAGGCGCACACACATTGCCTCCTTCAGATCATGAATGGAAACATTTGTCTTGTCGTTTTCATATACAGTCTGAAAAAGCCCTTCTTTTTTTCGAAGTATCACAAATGCCACGTCACCCATATTACGGATGCTGTGTATTGCACCTTCCACTGTTGCTTCCTGGTCTTTCATGCTCTCGGAAAGAAGCACATCCCAGGCACATTCTCTAGTCTTACAGATTCCATCCATAAATTCCATTCCCTCATCCTCCAATTCAAAGTAGTTTCACCGAATCAGGAAATCCCCTGCGGAATTTTTCCCGATTCGGTGTGATATCAGGCATTCAAAGCAGATCATTTCTGTCCGCCCTATTGTTTTTTTACACAGAATCATATAAAAGCATCAGAACCATCTGGGCTGTCTCCACCATATTGGTCCCGGAATCCATACTGCATTTCTGGATATAGCGGTATGCGTCATCCTCGCTCAGGTGATTTCTTTCCATTAGAAGCATCTTTGCATTTGAAATATAATTCTGTTCTTTCCATGAACGCTGTTTCGGCTTTTTCTTATCTTTTTTCCAACGCCTTTCGATCTGGGAAAGCATCATGCTTACCGTATTTACCAGATCTCCGACTTTCAGAGGCATTCCCACGCATAAAATGGATGTTGGCGCCTCACTGATCACTCCCCGGGAAGCCATAAGCAGCATTTCAAAATAATCCGGCATATAGTCCAGAAGATCACGGTAGTACATATCCTGAAGATGATAACCGCAAAGCAGAACGCCGCCATCAAGCTCCGAGATACTGGCAAGGGCATTGGCACCTGAATTGCATACTGCCGCCACCGTGAATCCATATCGGTTAAGGACTGTGCGGATCTTTTTTGCATCTTCTATTTTCGGTAATGCAATCACGATACTCGTGTTCATAAGCCGCCACTCTCTTTCGTCCCATTATGCCTCGTTCATCAGATCCGATACAGATACTCCTCGATCTCCCAGTCGGAAATCTCCTGGGAATAACGTAGCCACTCTTTTCTCTTGGCCTGCGCATACTGTTTGCAGAAAGCTTCTCCAAGGATTTCCTTCATCCAGCTGCTGTCCTCAAACAGTGTGATCGCTTCCCGCAGGTTCTCCGGTAAATTCTCGATACCCTGTTCCTTCTGATCCGACTCGGAAAGAGAACGGTTAGAAGCTTTTGTAGGATAGATCTTCTTCTGGATTCCATCCAGGCCCGCTGCCAGGCATACCGCAAAAACAAGGTATGGGTTGGATGCAGCATCCGGGCTTCGAAGCTCGATCCTGGTATCAGCACCATTGACTCTCGGGATCCTTACCAGTGAATTCTGGTTATTTCTCGTCCAGGTCAGCTCTGTAGGCGCATCAAATCCAGGTACAAGACGCTTATAAGAATTTACAAGCGGATTGGTGATCAGAGTCATCTCACGGCTGTGAGCCAGAAGACCTCCGATAAAATAGTATGCCTCTTCACTTAATCTGGACGGATCCTCCGGATCCACGAAAATATTTTTTCCATTTTTAAACAGTGAAAAATGGATATGCATGGCTGAACCGTTTACTTCCCGTCTTGGCTTCGGCATAAATGTCGCATGAAGTCCATGACGTTTGGCTACAGTTCTTACTGCCATCTTAAAGGTTATAACTTCGTCTGCCATCTCACGTGCTTCCCCGTAATGAAGGGCGATCTCATGCTGTGCAGGTGCTGTCTCATGATGAGAGGATTCCACCTCAAATCCCATATCCTCAAGAGTCAGTACCATGTCACGTCTTGCATTTTCGCCTAAGTCCACCGGACTTACATCCAGATATCCGGCCTTTTCGTGAGAAACCGTTGTAGGCATTCCGTTATCATCAATATGAAACAGGAAAAACTCGCATTCCGGGTCAACATAACAGGTATACCCTGCCTCCTCTGCTGCCTGCGCTGTTTTTTTCAGAATATATCTGGAGCTCATCTCATGCTCTGATCCGTCTGCACGGCGCATATCACAGATCAGTCTTGCAACCTTTCCCTGCTGAGGACGCCATGGAAGAATTGAAAAAGTATTATAATCCGGATACAGGATCAGATCCGGCTCCTTTTCTCCCACAATGCCCGCAATATGAGAGCCATATACAACGCACTGGTTATCCAGGGCTCTTGGAAGCTCTCTTGCTGTGATCGCAATATTTTTCAGAGTTCCAAACATATCTGTAAACTGGAGGCGGATGAACTCTACGTCTTCCTCCTCTGCCATTGCAAGAATCTCTTCTCTGGTATAATTCCCCATAGTATTCTCTCCTTTATTTCCTCATCACACAAAATAATTACCCTCAAAATCAGAAAAAGGGTGCACTTCAGAGAGCTTCCGCTCCTGAAGAACACCCTTGTTCATGGACGTAATTATAGCAATCGGTCAATTCTTTGTCAACCATTTTTTAAAAGGGGCAAAAGTTCAAAAGCTTTATCGCGGAAACACGAACAGTTTTTTTGACCTTTTGCCCCTGGTATCTGTTATTTTACTGTAAATATGAATAGCTCATCAGTGATTCATCCACTGCTTTCGCAGCCTCACGTCCCTCATGGATCGCCCATACGACAAGGGACTGTCCACGATGCATATCACCTGCTGTGAACACACGATCTACGCTTGTTGCATACTGCTCCGGTTTTGTTTCCACATTGGTTCTTGGTGTAAGCGCTACACGGAAAGCATCTGTCACATATTTCTCGCTGCCAAGGAAGCCTGCCGCAATAAGGACCACATCTGCAGGGATCACTTCCTCACTGCCCTCAACCGGCACCATATTGAATCTTCCGGTCTTTTCATCCTTTACGCTCTTCAGTTTTACGATCTTGGCCTTGCAGACATTTCCTTTTTTGTCCTTGATAAACTCGGTAACGGTTGTCTGATAGATCCGAGGATCATGGCCGAATACTGCAATAGCCTCTTCCTGGCCGTAATCGGTTTTCAGGACCTTCGGCCACTCCGGCCATGGATTGGAAGGAGTTCTTGCTGCAGGAGGCTGCGGCATCATCTCAAGCTGTGTTACAGATTTCGCCCCCAGACGGATAGATGTTCCCACACAGTCATTACCGGTATCACCACCGCCAATGACCAGAACATTTTTGCCCTTTGCAAGCTCATATGGAAATTTTGCAAAATCTGTATCCAGAAGACTTTTTGTTACCTGCTTCAGGAAATCCACTGCAAAGTAAATTCCCTTGGCATCTCTTCCCGGAACCTTGATATCTCTCGGATGAGAAGCTCCACAGCAGAGAAGGACACGGTCATAATCCTTCAGAAGCTGTTCTGCCGTGATGTCAACACCAACATTGATATTGGTAACAAATTTCACGCCTTCCTCTTCCATCAGCTTCAGTCTGCGGTCAATGACCTTTTTCTCCAGCTTCATGTTCGGAATGCCGTAGCGGAGAAGTCCTCCGATACGGTCGTTTCTCTCAAATACGGTTACGCTGTGGCCACGGCGGTTCAGCTGCTGTGCTGCTGCCAGTCCGGAAGGACCACTTCCGATGACTGCGATCGTCTTTCCTGTGCGGACAGGCGGGATCTGCGGTTTTACCCATCCTTCTGCATAGGCTGTCTCAATGATCGCTTTCTCATTCTCCTTTGTGCTGACCGGATCTCCGTTCAGGTTACAGGTACATGCAGCTTCGCAAAGTGCTGGACACACTCTGGATGTAAACTCCGGAAAGCTGTGTGTCTTGTTTAAACGAAGGAATGCCTGCTTCCAGTTTCCTGTGTACACAAGATCATTTGTCTCAGGAACCAGGTTGTGCAGCGGGCAGCCGGAAGCCATTCCGCCGATCATCATACCTGACTGGCAGAAGGGGACGCCGCAGGCCATGCAGCGTGCTCCCTGAAGTTTCTGTTTTTCTTTATTTAATGGAATACGAAATTCGTTGAAATTCTGAATACGTTCCTTTGGCGGCAGAACCTTTGCCGTTTCTCTTTCATAATCTAAAAATCCAGTTGGCTTTCCCATTTCCTCATCCTCCTTAATGTTTCACGCCGATGCTCTCATAGAACGCTTCCATCTGTGCCTGCTGGCTGGTCAGACCTTTTTCTTCCAGCTTTGCACTTAATGTGATCATTCTCTTGTACTCATCCGGAATGAGTTTTTTGAAGTGAGGCAGATAGGAATCAAAATCAGCCAGCACCTTCTTACCGATCTCAGAGCCTGTTGCTTCCACATGAGCCTCGATAAGATCACGAAGCTCTTTTTTATCATATTTATTATCCACTTTTTCAATGGAGATCATTGCTTTATTGAGGTTCTTGTAAAGAACGTTATCCACATCAAGGACATAAGCGATACCGCCGCTCATACCTGCTGCAAAGTTCTTTCCTGTTTTTCCAAGAACTACCACACGACCGCCTGTCATGTACTCGCAGCCATGCTCGCCAACACCCTCAACAACTGCAACCGCACCGGAGTTACGTACTGCAAAACGCTCACCGGCAACACCGTTGATAAATGCAGTTCCGCTGGTCGCACCATAGAGTGCCACGTTTCCGACGATGATGTTCTCTTCAGCCTTGTATCCGGCCTTCTCTGGAACCTTAACGATCAGCTTTCCACCGGAAAGGCCTTTTCCGAAGTAGTCGTTGCTGTCACCGGTCAGTTTCAATGTCAGTCCTTTCGGAATAAAGGCACCGAAGCTCTGTCCGCCTGCACCTGTACAGTTTACAGTTACCGTATCCTCCGGAAGTCCATCCTTATGATTTCTTGTGATCTCAGATCCGAGGATGGTACCAAATGCACGGTCTGTATTGGTAACATTTACATCAACAGAAACTTTCTCACCCTTCTGGATCGCCGGTGCACATTTCTTGACCAGAACTTTTTCATCCAGAGTTTTCTCAAGATTGAAATTGTATACAGCCTTCGGATCAAAGGTTACTTTGCCCTTTCCTGCATATGGGTTATTCAAGATGGCACTTAAGTCAACCTTACCCTTATGCGGCTCCTGCACACTGTCAGAAACTGTAAGAAGGTCTGTACGACCTACCATCTCATCGATGGTGGCAACACCAAGGCGTGCCATGTACTCTCTCAGCTCCTGTGCAATAAAGCGCATGAGGTTCTCCACATACTCCGGTTTTCCGCGGAATCTCTTACGCAGCTCCGGGTTCTGTGTAGCCACACCTACCGGGCAGGTATCCAGATTGCAGACTCTCATCATCACGCAGCCCATCGTTACAAGTGGCGCTGTTGCAAAACCGAATTCCTCTGCACCGAGAAGTGCTGCAATGGCAACGTCACGGCCGCTCATCAGCTTACCGTCTGTCTCGATACGTACACGGTTACGAAGTCCGTTCATGATCAGCGTCTGGTGTGTTTCTGCAAGTCCAAGCTCCCATGGAAGTCCTGCATTATGGATAGAGCTTCTTGGCGCTGCTCCTGTACCTCCGTCATATCCGGAGATCAGAACAGTCTGTGCACCGGCCTTTGCAACACCGGCTGCAACCGTACCAACACCCGCCTCAGAAACCAGCTTTACGGAAATATCCGCATATTTATTGGCGTTTTTCAGGTCATAGATCAATTCTGCCAGATCCTCGATAGAATAGATATCATGATGTGGCGGCGGAGAGATCAGGCTGACTCCCGGTGTGGAATGACGGGTTTTTGCGATCCACGGATATACCTTCTTTGCAGGAAGATGTCCGCCCTCACCCGGCTTTGCACCCTGTGCCATCTTGATCTGGATCTCTCTTGCGGAAACCAGATAACGGCTGGTAACGCCGAAACGTCCGCTGGCTACCTGTTTGATCGCAGAGCAACGGTCATTGTCTGTTCCTGCTGAATCCAGACGCTCATCACTTTCACCACCCTCACCGGTATTAGATTTTCCATGGAGATGGTTCATGGCAATAGCCAATGTCTCATGTGCTTCCTGTGAAATAGAACCGTAGGACATGGCACCTGTCTTAAATCGTTTTACAATATCCTCAACACTCTCAACCTGGTCGATCGGAATAGGCTCCTTGGCAAACTTAAAGTCCAGAAGACCTCTTAAGTTTCCATGACCCTCGTCATCCACCAGCTTTGTATATTCCTTGAACATCTCATAGCTGCCCTGTTTTGTGGACTGCTGGAGAAGATGAATGGTACGCGGGTTATATTTGTGCTCCTCACCCTGGCTTCTCATCTTATGGGCACCTACGCTGTCCAGAGTAAGATCTGTGGCAAGTCCAAGGGGATCAAATGCCTCAGAATGAAGTTTTTCTACATTATCCTCGATATCTTCCAATGTGATTCCGCCTACACGACTTACGGTTCCTGTAAAGTAACGATCGATCACATCCTGGGAAATTCCGATTGCCTCAAAGATCTGAGATCCCTGATAGGACTGGATAGTGGAAATACCCATCTTGGAAGCGATCTTTACGATACCGCTGATCACTGCATGATTGTAATCATCAACGGCTGCGTAATAGTCCTTATCCAGCATATGTGTATCGATCAGCTCATGGATCGTATCCAGTGCCAGATACGGATTGACTGCACTTGCACCATATCCGAGGAGTGTTGCGAAATGATGTACCTCTCTCGGCTCACCTGACTCCAGGATCAGGGCAAGGGAAGTGCTCTTCTTTGTTTTTACAAGATGCTGATGTACTGCGGAAACCGCCAGCAGGGACGGGATCGGCATATGGTTCTCATCCACACCGCGGTCAGAAAGGACCAGGATGTTTGCTCCCTCACGGAAGGCTTTGTCTACCTCTACGAACAGACGGTCAATGGCACGTTCAAGCTTTGTGCTCTTATAATATAATGTAGAAAGTGTTACAACCTTGAAGCCGTCCTTTTTCATATTCTTGATCTTCAGCATATCGGTGTTGGTCAGAATCGGATTGTTGATCTTCAGCACCTGACAGTTCTCCGGCTTCTGGATCAGAAGATTTCCGTCTTTTCCTACATATACACTTGTAGAAGTAACGATCTCCTCACGGATCGCATCGATCGGCGGGTTTGTTACCTGTGCAAAAAGCTGCTTGAAATAATCGAACAACGGATAATGTTCCTTGGAAAATACTGCAAGGGGAGTATCATGTCCCATGGCTCCGATGCTTTCTGCGCCGTTTAATGCCATGTTTCGGATCGAAGTACGGTACTGCTCATAAGTATATCCGAAGGCTTTCTGAAGGCGTGCTCTCTCCTCCGGAGTGTATTCGACAACTCTCTGATTCGGGATCTTGATATCACGAAGCTGTACCAAATTGCTGTCCAGCCACTCACCATAAGGCTGTTTTTTCGCATATTTTTCTTTGAGCTCATTGTCATCAATGACACGACCCTGAACGGTATCAACCAGAAGCATTTTTCCCGGATGAAGACGTTCTTTTAATACGATCTTCTCCTCATCCACAGGAAGAACACCAACCTCGGAGGAAAGGATCATATAGCCATCCGATGTGATATAGTATCTGGATGGACGAAGACCGTTTCTGTCAAGAACCGCTCCCATCACATCACCATCTGAGAACAGAATGGACGCAGGACCGTCCCATGGCTCCATCATAGTCGCATAGTACTGATAAAAATCTCTCTTCTCCTGAGAAATCGTATCGTTGTTTGCCCATGGCTCCGGAATCGTGATCATCACTGCAAGTGGAAGATCCATTCCACTCATAACCAGGAATTCCAGGGTATTGTCAAGCATTGCAGAGTCAGAACCATTGCGGTTAACTACAGGAAGGACCTTGTGAAGCTCATCCTTCAGATACGGAGACTCCATGTTTTCCTCACGTGCAAGCATCTTATCGGCGTTTCCGCGGATCGTGTTGATCTCACCGTTATGTACGATGAAACGGTTCGGATGTGCTCTCTCCCAGCTTGGATTCGTGTTGGTACTGAAACGGGAATGTACCACTGCAATGGCAGACTCGTAATCCTGGCTCTGAAGATCGCCAAAGAAGGTACGGAGCTGTCCTACCAGGAACATACCTTTGTATACGATGGTACGGCTGTTCATGGAAACTACGTAAGTATTATCATTACTCTGTTCAAATTCACGACGTGCGATGTAAAGCATACGGTCAAAGGCAAGACCTTTTTCCACATCCTCCGGTTTTTTAACAAATGCCTGCATAATGCACGGCATGCACTCTTTCGCTTTATGACCAAGAACCTCCGGGAAGACCGGTACTGTACGCCATCCAAGAAGCTCCAGACCCTCTTTTTCCACGATGATCTCGAACATCTTCTTTGCCTGGGCACGTTTGATCTCCTGCTGTGGGAAAAAGAGCTGGGCTACACCGTATTCTCTCTCTCCGCCGATATCAAAGCCTTCTTTTTTACAGACCTTCTTAAAAAATTTGTGGGAGATCTGAAGAAGGATACCGACACCATCACCGGTTTTTCCTTCTGCATCCTTACCAGCACGATGCTCAAGATTCTCTACGATCTTAAGAGCATTGACAACTGTATCATGTGTTTTCTTTCCTTTTATATTAACAACGGCTCCGATACCGCAGTTATCATGTTCAAATTCAGGGCGGTAGAGGCCCTGCTGCTGATTTGCTACTTCTCTCATTTTTCTCATCCTTTCATTGCAGCTTCTTCTGCCGTCTTTTTATCAACTGCCGCCTGCACAAATCCACGGAACAGCGGATGTGCATGGTTTGGCCTGGATTTAAATTCCGGATGTCCCTGTGTTCCCACAAAGAACGGATGTCCGGCAATTTCGATCATCTCAACAATGTGAGCATCCGGGGATGTTCCTACAATGGACATTCCCTTTTCGTCCAGTTCCTTACGGAATGCGTTGTTTACCTCATAACGATGTCTGTGACGTTCCTGGATCTCTTTCTTTCCAAAAAGCTCATAGGATTTGGAGCCTTCTGCAAGCACACACGGATAGCTTCCAAGACGAAGAGTTCCTCCAAGATCTTCCACATCCTCCTGATCCGGCATCAGGGCAATGACCGGATGTGTTGTTTCCGGTGCCAGCTCAATACTGTTGGCATCTTCATATCCAAGCACATGGCGGGCAAATTCCACAATAGCCATCTGCATTCCCAGGCAGATCCCAAGGTATGGGATCTTATGAACTCTTGCATACTGTGCCGCAAGGATCATTCCTTCTGTACCACGGTTTCCGAATCCTCCCGGAACCAGGATTCCATCTACAGAATGGAGAGTCTGATCCAAATTTTTTTCATTGAGTTCTTCGGAGTCCACCCAGGTGATATCAACCTTTGCACGGCAAGAGATCCCGCCATGCTTCAGTGCTTCCACAACACTCAAGTATGCATCATGAAGCTGTGTATATTTACCAACCATGGCGATCTTTACTGTTTTATCCGGGTGGCGGAGATTTTCTACCATATTTTCCCAGTCTGTAAGATCTGGTTTGCGATTCTCCAGTCTTAAGCTCTGCAGTACTACGTCTGCAAGCTTTTCTCTCTCCATTGCAAGAGGAGCTTCATATAAATATTCCACATCCAGATTCTGAAGCACATTGCTTACAGGCACATTACAGAACAGGGCGATCTTTCCACGGATATCCTCGGTAAGAGGATACTCACTTCTGCATACCAGGACATCCGGCTGGATTCCCATTCCCTGAAGTTCTTTTACACTGGCCTGGGTGGGTTTGGTCTTCATCTCTCCGGAAGCACGAAGATACGGGATCAGAGTTACATGGATAAGGATCGCATTGTCATGTCCCACATCATGCTGGAACTGACGGATGGATTCCAGGAACGGCTGGCTCTCAATATCACCGACTGTACCACCAACCTCGATGATGGCAATTCTGTCTTCGTCTGCGGATTTTGCTCTGTAAAAACGGCTCTTGATCTCATTGGTAATATGCGGGATCACCTGAACGGTACCTCCGCCGAAATCACCATGACGTTCTTTCTGAAGAACAGACCAGTAAATCTTACCGGTTGTCACATTGGAATTTTTGTCAAGGCTTTCATCAATGAAACGCTCATAATGTCCAAGGTCAAGGTCAGTCTCTGTACCGTCATCCGTTACAAAAACCTCTCCATGCTGAATGGGATTCATAGTTCCCGGGTCAATATTAATGTAGGGATCAAATTTCTGCATGGTCACCTGATACCCTCTGGCTTTCAGAAGGCGCCCAAGAGACGCTGCGGTAATTCCTTTTCCCAGACCAGAAACAACTCCACCTGTTACAAAAACATACTTTACTGCCATCTTCGATTTCCTCCTCCATTTTGTGTCCCACAACAAAAAGGCGTCCGGAACAGATTCCAAGGGGTGAGAATTCCCCTGTGGTATCCGTTCCTGACGCCTTTGTCAGTTATCTTTCATATAAAATATGGTTTACTATAAACTATTTTTTTTTATTTGTCAATAACTGATTTTTCATATAGTCTGCGGAATTTCTTCCTATGAAATGGATGTAAAGAAAAAACAGACGCCTGCTGAGGATTTCAAACTGATCTCCTGTCTCTGCAGTCACGTCTGCTTTTTCTTTTTATGTCTTTCATATCTTGTCTGTCTCTGCACTGTCTGTCAGGCAACTGCATATTTCTGAAGGAAACGATCAAACTCATGATCCTCGCCATGACAGGTTACTGTAAGAACTCTGGTCAGATCCATGCTGAGGATTCCAAGAATAGATTTTGCATCAATTAAAATTCTGTTATATGAAATATCTACATCAAAATCACATTTACTTGCAGCCTTAACAAATTCTTTAACATCCTCTGTCGCATTCAATCTAATTTTTTTAGACATAAATATCATCCTTTCTTTTATCTCGGCAAAAAACCGGCCTTTTTTCGGTCTTGCTGTTTTCCTGTATATTCCAGACCAGCGGCCTTTTTCATCTGGTTGTCCCACATTATGTCTCATATTGTCAGATTTGTCAAGTTGATGTTTTTTATCGTTTTTAAGAGTCTTTCTATAAAAACCCGGATTTTATATGACAAAATCCGGGTTTTTTATATATTTATTGTGCAGTTTTTACATTTTCGTTTTTCAATCCATTATTTTTTACTGTGAGATTAATTCCACATAGTTCATTAATCCTGTTTGATTTCTGCCGGTATTTCCATCGGATAATTGCCATCAAAACATGCTTTACACAGCGGAAGTCCACCTGCCATGCCTTCCAGATAATCGATCTGCATATAACCCAGGGAGTCTGCACCGATCATCTTACGGATTTCTTCCGTGCTGTGCTGTGCTGCGATGAGCTGGTCATTGGACGGCACATCGGTACCAAAATAACAGGGATGTAAAAATGGCGGGGAGCTGATACGTACATGGACTTCTTTTGCTCCTGCCTCTTTCAGCATGTGGATCAGATTGGCAATGGTAGTTCCGCGGACAATGGAATCATCCACCAGAACGATTCTCTTCCCCTTCACCACGGATTCCAGAACGCTCAGCTTCAGATGGACACTGGACTCTCTCTCCTGCTGTGTAGGCTTGATAAAAGTTCTTCCAATGTAACTGTTTTTATAGAACGCAAAACCAAACGGGATTCCGGATTCCTCAGAATAACCTTTTGCTGCCGGAAGTCCGGATTCCGGTACACCGGTCACCAGGTCCGCTTCTACCGGATAGGATTTTGCAAGAGATTTTCCTCCACGGATCCTTGCATCATAGATTTTCACGCCATCCATGGTGCTGTCCAGTCTTGCAAAATAAATATATTCAAAAACACAATGAGCATGCTTTTTCTTCTCAGTCAGTTTACTGGATTTCAGTCCGTTCTTGGTGATCGTGACGATCTCACCCGGTTCAATATCACGGATAAATTCCGCTCCTACAGATGTCAGCGCGCAGCTTTCGGATGCAAGGACATAGGCATTATCTCTTTTTCCAAGACAGAGGGGTTTCAGTCCGTAAGGATCACGGGCACCGATCAGCTTCCGGGGGCTCATGATCACAAGAGCATATCCTCCGCGGATCTTCTCTACGGTTTTATGTACTGCTTCCTCTACAGTGGCAGAATGCACACGTTCTCTTGCGATATGGAACGCGATAACCTCTGAGTCGGTAGTTGTATGGAAAATTGCGCCTGTCTGGATCAACTCCCATTTCAGAGCTTCTGTATTAACCAGATTTCCGTTGTGCGCAAGTGCCAGACTTCCCTTGATATAAGAAAGTACCAGCGGCTGTGCATTCTCTGCGACAGATTCTCCGGTGGTGGAATAACGAACATGTCCGATTCCGATATCCCCATTCATATTATGTACAACATCTTTTCGCAAAACTTCGCTTACCAGTCCGAGATCTTTATGGAACTGTACGTTTCCTCTTTCTCCGTCCGTCCTTGAAACGGCCATTCCGCAGGACTCCTGTCCCCTGTGCTGCAGCGAGGTAAGACCATAATAAATAGATGGTGCAATATTCCCTCCATCCAGATCATAAATCCCGAATACGCCACATTCTTCCTTTACTCCTGACATATTTTCCTCCATCTGTTCTTTCCGTATTGTACATCTTTGTCACTGGTCAAAAAGCTTCTTTTGCCTCGATCACTTATAGCGATCGCTGACTTTTCGACTGTATAACTACGATATCAGATTATAATAAAAGGACAAGATTTGTCAACCCTGCCTATTTTCCGACAGTCCGATCGCCCTGGTCAATTTTTTAGATTTTTCCAAAAAAGCTCTTGACAATATTTTATTTTGGTGTATACTGCAACACATAAAGCAAAGGCGCTTTGGATACGGCAGGTATCTGAAGCGCTTTTTTTGTTTTCCGGTCCGTTTATACCCGGTTCTTCCGGCAGCGGTCCTTATAAAATAATTAAAAATTATAATGAATGAGTGAAATCGAAAGGAGTGTACCTATATGGCACAGAGTATCCCTGAAATGTATGGCAGCCTTGTATTCAATGACAAAGTGATGCGAAGCAAACTGCCAAAGGACATGTACAAAGCATTAAAGAAAACAATTGAAAACGGAACTCATCTGGAACTGGACGTTGCAAATTCCGTAGCAGTTGCAATGAAAGAATGGGCTACTGAAAACGGTGCGACACATTACACACACTGGTTCCAGCCGATGACAAACGTAACTGCTGAGAAGCATGACAGCTTCATCTCCCCTACAGGTGACGGACAGGTGATCATGGATTTCTCCGGTAAAGAGCTGGTAAAAGGTGAGCCGGATGCATCCAGCTTCCCGTCAGGCGGACTTCGTGCTACTTTTGAAGCAAGAGGATATACAGCATGGGATCCTACTTCACCTGCATTCATTAAAGATAAAACTCTTTACATTCCTACTGCATTCTGTTCCTACAGCGGAGAGGCACTGGATAAGAAAACTCCTCTTCTTCGTTCCATGGATGTTCTGAACAAAGAAGCGGTTCGTATTCTTCACATCCTTGGAAACAAAGAGGTCCGTCACATCGACACAACCGTAGGACCTGAGCAGGAATATTTCCTGGTTGACAAGGATCTTTACAAAAAGAGAAAAGACCTGATCTTCTGCGGCCGTACTCTTCTGGGCGCTTCTGCACCAAAAGGACAGGAAATGGAAGATCATTACTTCGGAGCCCTGAAGCCTCGCGTTGCTGCTTACATGCATGATCTTGACGAAGAGCTTTGGAAGCTTGGCATTCCAGCCAAAACAAAACATAACGAGGTTGCTCCTGCACAGCACGAACTGGCTCCTGTATTTGATACCACAAATGTTGCTGTTGACCACAACCAGCTGACCATGGAAATCATGAAGAAGGTTGCCGATAAGCACAACATGGTCTGCCTCCTTCACGAGAAACCATTTGAGGGAATCAACGGAAGCGGTAAACACAACAACTGGTCCATGAGCACAGACACAGGTGTAAACCTTCTTGATCCAGGAAAAACACCGGCAGAAAATACACAGTTCCTAGTATTCCTGGTAGCTGTCATCAAAGCCGTTGACGATTATGCTGATCTTCTCCGCGTATCCGTTGCAAGCGCCGGAAACGATCATCGTCTTGGAGCAAACGAGGCACCGCCTGCGATCGTATCCATCTTCCTTGGAGATGAGCTGACAGACGTACTGAAATCTATTGAAAACGATACCTTCTTCAGCAATAAGCATGCGGTACAGCTGGATATCGGAGCAAAGGTACTTCCGCACTTCATAAAGGATACCACAGACAGAAACCGTACTTCACCATTTGCATTTACCGGAAACAAATTTGAGTTCCGTATGCTTGGTTCTGCAGCATCTGTCGCAAACCCGAACATCGTACTGAATACCGCTGTTGCAGAGGTTCTTGCAGAATTCAGCGCAGCTCTTAAGGATGTTCCGGAAGAAGAAATGGAAAACGCAGTACATGCACTTCTTAAGAAGACCATTGAAGAGCATAAACGCATCATCTTTAACGGAAACGGATATACAGACGAATGGGTTGAAGAAGCTGAGAAACGTGGTCTCTACAATCTGAAAACAACTCCGGATGCACTTCCGCATTTCATTGCTGAGAAGAACATTGAGCTGTTTACAAAGCATGGCATTTTTACAAAGGAAGAGCTTTTCTCCCGTTACGAGATCTGGCTTGAGAACTATTACAAGACCATCAACATCGAGTCCAACACTCTGGCTGAGATGATCCAGAAGCAGGTAATTCCTTCTGTATATACATATGTTGAAAAGCTTGCAGATACTGCAGCTGCAAAGAAATCCGTAGTAGCTGATATTTCTGTAGCAAGTGAAGCTGCTCTGATCTCCAAACTGAGTACACTTGCAGACACCATGGCAAAAGATCTGGAAACTCTGAAAGCAGATATAGCAAAAGCTCTTGCTTCTTCTGACGATGTACTTGCATGCTCCAAGGCTTATCAGGAAACTGTTCTGGAAGACATGGAAACTTTAAGAAAATCTGCAGATGAGGCAGAGGCTCTGATCCCGGATGAGTTACTTCCTTATCCGACCTACGACGAGCTGTTATTCTCCATCTGATCACAGATATCAGATAACAATTTCATACGGTAAATACAGGGGATATCCCTTATGAACTCTACTTCATAATTCATTATCGATTTCCTCATCCATTAATCACACGATACAGATATTCCCTGTTTTACATATATTAATTTTGATTTCGTAAAGGCGCGGAAGAGAATTTCCTCTCTCCTGCGCTTTTTCGTTATACTGATACTGGATAAATTCTGTCTGTTTTTTCTGTCCGGTATTACAAAAATTCTTTCTATACATAATAGGAAAGAAAAAAATTGGGAAAGGGAGTGTTATTATGTATTCTTCAGTAAACACAACTTGGGTCCTCGTCGGTGCAGCACTGGTCTTCTTCATGCAGGCTGGATTTGCAATGGTCGAAACAGGATTCACAAGAGCAAAAAACGCAGGAAATATCATCATGAAAAACCTGATGGACTTCTGTATCGGTACACCGGTCTTCTGGCTGGTTGGATTTGGTATCATGTTCGGTGCAGGAAACGGTTTCTTCGGCAAGATCGGCGGAATCGCCTCAGAGGCAAACTACGGAAACGCAATGCTTCCGGATGGAGTTCCTTTCTGGGCATTTCTCATCTTCCAGACTGTATTCTGTGCTACTTCTGCTACCATCGTATCCGGTGCCATGGCAGAGCGTACTAAATTCATCTCCTACTGTATCTACAGTTTACTGATCAGTCTCGTTGTATATCCTGTATCCGGTCACTGGATCTGGGGCGGCGGCTTTATCAGCCAGATGGGATTTCATGATTTCGCAGGTTCCTGTGCCGTTCACATGGTTGGTGGTGTTGCTGCACTAATCGGTGCCATCATCCTCGGACCTCGTATCGGAAAATATTCCAAATCCGGTAAATCCAGAGCGATCCCGGGACATAACCTTACGGTTGGTGCACTTGGTGTATTCATTCTCTGGTTCTGCTGGTTCGGTTTCAACGGTGCATCTACTGTCAGCATGGAAGGCGATGCCATTGTAAGCGCCGGAAAGATCTTCGTAACAACAAACCTTGCAGCTGCTGTTGCTACTGTAACAGTTATGCTGATCACATGGATCCGCTACAAAAAACCGGATGTTTCCATGTCCCTGAACGGTTCTCTTGCAGGACTGGTAGCCATCACAGCAGGCTGTGATACCGTATCTCCTACATCTGCAGCTATCATCGGAATCCTCTCCGGATTCATTGTAGTATTTGGTATTGAATTTGTTGATAAAGTTCTCAAAATTGATGACCCGGTTGGTGCTGTTGGCGTTCACGGTCTTAACGGTGCTTTCGGAACTCTTGCTGTCGGTCTTTTCTCCGACGGTGCAGGTACCGAGTGGAAAGGTCTTCTCACAGGCGGTGGTTTCCATGGCTTCGGTGTTCAGTTTATTGGTATGGTTATCACCATCGCATGGGTTGCTGTTACTATGACAATTATCTTCCAGGTGATCAAACACACGATCGGTCTTCGTGTTTCCGCTGAGGAAGAGATCGCAGGTCTGGATATGAAAGAGCATGGCCTCGCAAGTGCATACGATGGATTCTTTGTACAGGATACCATGACAAAGGCTCCGACTCCAATGGGAACTTCCGTAAAAGCCCCTGTTGTAAAACATGCTCCTTCTGCTCCTGCTGAATCTGTTCCTGAAATTCCTGCAGACGGCGTACACAAACTGACAAAGGTTGTTATCATCACACGTCAGAACAAGCTGGATGAGTTTATGCAGGCTATGAACGAGATCGGCGTAACCGGTATCACTATCACAAACGTTATGGGCTGTGGTGTTCAGAAGGGTGCTCCAACCTACTATCGTGGTGTTGAGGTTGACATGAACCTCCGTCCGAAGGTTAAGATCGAGATCGTTGTAAGTCTTGTACCGGTTCAGAAGGTTATTGATACTGCAAAAGAAGTTCTTCATACCGGTCAGATCGGCGATGGTAAAGTCTTCGTTTACGATATCGAAAACGTTGTCAAGATCCGTACCGGCGAGGAAGGCTTCCTGGCTCTGCAGGATACAGACGCATGATTCTCTTATGAGAGGAACCGATAAAATCTTCTACGCAATATAAACCAAATAAAAGCCAAAAAGCTCCGGAACATTATTCCTTAAATGTTCCGGAGCTTTTCATATCTTTTTTTATTCTCTTCTCAGTCTCGGCAGATTCCACCGGTAATGTGCCGCCAGGTACCGGATCAGGATCACTACTACCGTTCCGATCACCATGGCCGGCACTCCGCCCCACAGCCTGTATATCCAAACACAGGCAATGGCCCCTACAATAGACGCACAGGCATAAATATGGCGCACAAAAATATATGGCGGTACTCCTGCCATCATATCACGGATCAGACCGCCTCCAACTCCTGTGACAGTCCCAAGAAACACAAGAAAAAAAGTTCTTCCCATATATCCCTGGGAAATCCCCTTATCAACCCCCATGACAGTAAACACACCAAGGCCAACCGTATCCATCACCAGCATCACCTTATCATAGACCAGCCGGTTCCCGCCTTCCAGCAGCTCCTGCTTCCAGTACATCACTGCAAAAACAATACAGGACGTCACGGTTGCCACAATGGTATACAGCGGATCCTGAAACATTCCCGGCGGCACGATTCCCAGGATAATATCCCTGGTAGCTCCTCCGCCTACTGCAGTCACCACTCCAAGAACGCAGACCCCGAAAATATCCATTCCTCTCTGCGCCCCCACCATAGCTCCGGAAGCAGCAAACGCAATAGTTCCTGCCATCTCCAGCATAAATGTAAACATACTCTGATAATCCATTTCCCCTCCATACATATCCAACCGTATTTTTTCTCACCCTCATATCTGCATCCTGTTTTCCCTGTTTGTACATTTCCACAAGGTGCACATTTCCGCAGGGTGCAAGAAGGAACCCTGCCATGCAGGATTCCTTCTCCTATTTTCGTGATCACTCTATTTTCATATTAACAGAATTTTCTCATTCTGTATATCTTTTCTTTTTGTATCTGACTTCTGCTATTCTGCTTCGATCAGAAATCCTCGCCGTTTCAGCATATCCTGGATCATATCCAGGATTTCCTCGGATTCTGCTTCTACTTTATGATAATGATAATCCGATGTGATATTCTTCAGAGGACTGGACTTGCCGCTTCGGATATCCTCCATAAAATTCTCAACCTGGCGCCTGGAGCTGATATTCAGTTCTGCCTCGATATGTCCGTAAACTCTGTGATTCACCATTACGTTGATCACTTTTCCGCCAAGATCCACAATCCCGCAGAGCTCGTTCTCCAGATCCGCATCTGTATGATGCACCTTGAATATCCGGCTCACAGTATGGGGAGCAGTAAAAATATATCCTCTGTTGGTGGAGATCACGTCATTCCCCTCCGCGCGTATCAGCGCAATATCCTGCACGATCACCTGTCTGCTGACCTGAAATGTTCTGGCCAGAGCACTTCCTGAGACCGGCCGTTCACTGTTTTTAATTTGATCCATGATCGCTGTCCTGCGTTCTGAACCAGTCATTTAAGTTCCCCTTTCCTGGCTGTGCCTGTACTTTTTATTCCGATACCTCTCTCCTTCATTCTCGCGATATCTCCAACCCGGCCCGACATCACCTGCTATGCCTCTGCTTCCGGCAATTCACGCTTCTTTTCTGATATTCCGGGTATTTCCTGTCACAGCACCCGGTATTCTGTAAAATCCTGCATTTTTCAGGAAAGTGGATGAAGATTCTTAAGCGAAATATCAAGGATCGGTGCAGAATGCGTTAATGCACCACTTGATACATAGTCTACACCAACATCCCTGATCTTTGCAATGTTTTCTTTTGTAACATTTCCGGAGCATTCAGTTTTTGCTCTTCCACCAATCAGCTGCACCGCTTCTTTCATCATCTCCGGAGTCATGTTATCAAGCATGATGATATCTGCGCCGGCCTCAACAGCTTCTTTTACCTGATCAAGAGTTTCTACCTCAACTTCGATCTTGCGGACAAAAGGAGCGTACTCCTGCGCCATTTTTACAGCATTTGCAACGCTTCCTGCTGCTCCGATGTGATTGTCTTTCAAAAGAACTCCATCTGAAAGATTATATCTGTGGTTCTGTCCGCCGCCTACACGAACAGCATATTTCTCAAAAATACGCATATTCGGCGTCGTTTTTCTGGTATCCAGCAATGTGATCCCTGTTCCCTCAAGAAGTGACGCAACCGAATGTGTATAGGTTGCGATCCCGCTCATTCTCTGAAGATAATTCAGCGCCACACGCTCGCCGGAAAGAAGCACCCGGATATCTCCTGTAACTTTTCCCATTTTCTGACCTTTTTTTACTTCATCGCCGTCCTTGCAGAACAGCTCCACTTTTGTGTCAGCATCCAGAAGCGTAAATACACGGCTGAAGATTTCCAGTCCCGCAATGATTCCATCCTCTTTACAGATCAGATCTACCTCTCCCGGAACTGCTTCTTTCATAACAGAGTTTGTGGTAACGTCTTCGCTTGAAATATCTTCCTTTAAAGCCTCCAGGATCAGGTGATCTACCTGAAGTGTCATTGTGATCTTATTCATTTTACAATCCCTTCTCTTTCTTAATCATCACAGCAGCCCTGTTCTCCAAAGCAAGGCTGCTCCTGTCTTTCATAATACGGATATTTATATTCCGGCTGCATTCACGCCGCACCTGTAGCACTTTTCTTTTCTGCTGAGATTGCTTTGGCTGCACGTTTTGCAAATACAAGGCTCTCCAGCAGGGAATTACTTGCCAGTCTGTTCGCGCCATGTACACCGTTGCAGCTGGTTTCTCCCACTGCATAAAGCTGGTCCATGCTGGTCTTGCTGTCAGAATCCACCCAGATACCGCCCATGAAATAATGCTGAGCAGGAACAACAGGGATGCATTCTTTTGTCACATCATAGCCTTCTTCCAGACACCTCTGATAAATATTCGGAAAATGATTCAGGATCGTATCTTTATCAATATTTTCCATGGAAAGCCATACATGGTCTGTTCCTTCTTTTTTCATTTCTTCCCGGATCGCATTTGTTACTACATCTCTTGGAAGAAGTTCATTGACAAAACGCTCTTTTTTGCTGTTATAAAGTACTGCGCCTTCTCCGCGAACCGATTCTGAGATCAGGAATCTGCGGCCCGGTTTCTTGGAATACAGCGTTGTCGGATGGATCTGCACATAATCCAGATGTTCCAGACGCACATTGTGTTTTTTTGCAATATCAAGAGCATCCCCTGTGAGATGCGGATAGTTGGTGGAATGCTCATATCTTCCTCCGATCCCGCCGCTGGCCAGGATCGTATCCTGTGCATAAATCTCTACCTGGATCTCTCCGCCCGGCTGGATCTCTTCCTGGGTCTTCACCGCTTCTTCGGCTTCCATAGCTTCAAGACGTGTCCTGTTCGCTTCTGCGGAAACTGCCTTCAGGCCTGTACATTTGCCATTTTCCACAAGAATATCCTGCATGGTAGTATATTCCAGAATTGTTACATTTTCAAGCTTCAGAACCTGCTGGAGCAGTTTTTCGGAAATTTCTTTTCCTGTGATATCCTCATGATAAAGGATCCTCGGTCTGGAATGTGCACCTTCTCTTGTATAAGCAAAATCATCTCCATCCATCTTGAAATCCACACCATATCCGACAAGGTCATTAATGATGTCTCTGGAGCCTCGGATCATAATGTCTACCGACTCTTTTCTGTTTTCGTAATGTCCTGCCTTCATGGTATCTTCAAAATAGCTGTCGTAATCGTTTTCATCACGGAGCACACAGATCCCGCCCTGGGCCAGGAAAGAATCACTGCTCCTCATATCCTCTTTTGTGATGATCACGATCTTTTTGTCCCGCGGAAGCTTCAAGGCACTGAACATACCTGCAACACCTGTTCCCACGATCACTACGTCTGTTTTAATTCTCATTGCTTTTCGCCTCTCTGTCCTGATTTCTCTTTTCATCCAACTTAGACAAATCTTTTATACAAATGTGTTTTATTTATTTTGCCAGTTCCAGCATCCGCTCCAGCGGTCTCTTCGCGTTTTCACGTGTCTCGTCTGTTACATGAACCTCATTCTCCCCGGTTTTCAGAACGTGGAGAACTTTTTCCAGAAATACTTTTTTCATGTTTTTGCAGACCGGTACGGTTTCTGTGAAGTAGAATTTTTTATCCGGGCAGGTAGTTTCCAGCTTGTACTGAACGCCACATTCTGTACAGATGATAAACTCTTTGTTGTCACTTTCCTGTGCATATTTGATGATCCCCGATGTGCTTCCGATGTAATCAGCCTGTTTCAGAACTGTCTGAGGACATTCCGGATGTGCCAGAACCAGTGCATCCGGGTGTGCTTCTTTTGCTGCTTTTACTTCTTCCGGATCCATAAATTCATGGACAATGCAGAAACCTTCATTATAAATAAAGTTCTTCTCAGGAACCTGTTCTGCAATAAAATGTGCAAGATTTCTGTCCGGGATAAAAAAGATGTTTTTGTTCGGAAGCGCTTTTACGATCTTTACTGCATTTGCGGAGGTAACACATACATCAGAAAGCTCCTTCAATGCTGCTGTGGAATTAATGTAACAGACAACTGCCACATCGTCATATTCCTCTCGCACCTTGCGGATGCCTTCTTCTGTTGCCATATGAGCCATCGGACAGTCTGCATCCATGGCAGGCATCAGAACAGTTTTATCCGGACTTAAGATCTTCGCACTCTCTCCCATAAATCCTACTCCACAGAACACGATCGTCTTCTCTTTCGCGCTGGCTGCGATCTTGCTGAGATAAAAGGAATCTCCTATATAGTCAGCTACATCCTGTACTTCGGGACGCACGTAGTAGTGTGCAAGGATGATGGCATCTTTTTCTTTTTTTAATTTCTGGATTTCTTCTGCAACTGTCATTATCTTTCACCTTTCCTGCAGGATTTCTTTTTTGAGTTCCTGCTTTTGCTTTCTAGTACAGCGAATATTAAGTAACCGCCATATTGACTTGTCTGATTTTTCATCTGCTGCATCAATATAGCAGAAACTTAATTTTCGCTGTACTAGTCTTTATTATGCAGATGCTTCTGATCTGCTTTTTTATTATCATGTAACTTTTTTCAAAACATCTTACACATAATACCACAGTCCTTTACATGTGACAAGACAGTTGTTTGATATATGTAAAGTTTTTTTGTAAAGAAAGACATCAAAAAACACGGTTTCCACAATGAAACTTTCATCCTGGAAACCGTGTTTCTGCACACATTCATTATTTTATCAGTCTTATTCACCGTTCTGCGTACTGTCAGCTACTCATTTATTACAGTTTTCTTTCTGATCTGCCGCGATCACCCGATCATTTCCCCAGCAGTTCTCTCTCAATCCGCTCTCTTGCTTCCGGTGCCTGCTTATCCATCTTTTCCGGAAAACCAAACATGGAAACGCAGGCAATGTTATCGCCGCCGGCTTTCGGTGCATCCGGTTTCAGCTGCTTGCTGGCAAAATCCATTTCTCTCAATGTTTCAAAAATACCATCAAAATCCACATCACCCTCACCCATTGCAAGATGCTGATGCACCGTCACATCCGCTTTTCCACGGCCATTCAGCCACGGCGGATTTAAAATGTATCTGCAGTCCATGGTCTGGTTAAAGGTATCCGCAAAAAGTACATGGGTCAGTTCATCTCCCGCATATTTCAACATGGACCGCACATCTCCTTTGCCCTCATCGTAGAAGAAGCCGTGAGGAGAAGAATACACATAACCAAGATTTGGAGAACGGAAGGATTTCACCATATCACAGGTCTCATTATTCAGCTCACAGAAATCATAAGGATGAGACTGGATCTCCACACGGATACCCTCACGCTCGATCAGCGGAAGCAATTCCTCCATGGATCTAAACCACATTCCATTGCAGATCTCCTGCTGGTTCGGATCACCCGAAAGCTCTGTATTGATAACCTTCACTCCCATATCTCCGGCGATCTGGATCATCCGTTTCCAGTTTGCAACTGCAAACTGTCTCTGTTCCTCCGTCGGACCAGACCAGCGATACACCACGATAAAGGACGAAATCTCAACGCCAGTCTCTTTAAGAGCCTGTCTGTATTCCTGTTCACATTCTTTTGAAAACAGTGGATGCTTATAGAACGGATTGATCCTCGGATGCGGAGACTGTTCAATATATTTATATCCCCAGTCCGCCACCTGATGGACCATACGGTTGATATCCATCTGTTTTGCAAGAACATCTACGTCAAATGCGATCTTCATGATGCATTCCCTCCTTTTTCCTCTTCTTTATTCCGGATATAATCCAGGATCAGGCTGGCCGCTCCGGCTGCACCTGTTTTGGATACATTGATCACCATATCGTAATAATGGGGATCGTCTCTGCGGATTCCGGTAAACTTCTCATAGTATTCATTTCGGATCTGATCACGTTTCTCCAGTTCTCCAAGAGACTGGCCTTTATAATATTCCTGGCCCTCTTTTTCCCGGTAAGCATCATCTGCATAAACGAAAAAGCTGTATGCATGTGGCTCTCCACGAAGCACATAGTTGGCACATCTTCCCAGGAATACACCTGGTCTTCTCTCAGAAAGCTCACGGATGATCCGGCTCTGCACCTCAAACATCTGAACACCTGTATAATCTGCTGCCGCACCTGCCGATGAATGTCCATACGGGGAAAATGTAAGCTCAGAATCCTCATAATTGTAGGAATCCAGATACTGCCTTACACTTTCCAGATCTGCTTTTTCCATACCGAACTTTTCTGCCATAAGACAGATGATCTGACGATCATAAACCTTGCAGTCCAGTGCTTTTGCAACATCCTCGGCAATCTTTCTTCCACTGCTGCCATACAGTCTTCCAATTGCCACGTTGATCCGGTTTCCGGAAGCTTCCGGTAACGGCATGGACTGAATCTCGCCCGGCACAGAGACGCTTTCCTCTCCCGATTCTCGCTGGATCAGTTCACGCATCATTTTGTCATAAACTTTGTCCAGCTGGTAGCATGCTGCGATCACAAACATCACTACCCAGATTGCTATCGGAACATACAGATAAAATCCCTTGATCACGCTGATTGCCTCTGCAGACTGCTCTGCCGCTGTCGCCTTTGTTCCGTCAAAGTATGCCGCCGAAAGAATTCCTCCCATAATAGCAGAAGTCAGTCCGGAACCGGCTTTCTGACCCATGCTCATAGATGAGAACATCAGACCCTCCACACGCTTGCCTGTTTTCCACTGGCCATACTCAATAGCATCGCTTGGAAGAGAATACTGCACACCATAGAATGGGGCGATTCCGATACCTCTCATGATACAGGTTACAACACCAAGCGAAACACTGGTAATATTCATCAGGAACAGAAGCTGTCCTGCAACGCCCAGGATGCAGCCGACACAGATGAGATTTCTTTTTCCATAGCGGGGAAGCACCTTCGGCAAAAGGGCAATTCCTGCCACAGTTGCCAGTTTCTCAGCTGCGGAAAGAGGCATGACGAGGTCTACATTTCCGAGTACATACTGGCAGTAATAAGTAAGGTCCGTTCCGATAATAATCTGATATGCGGTATAAAAGATCATCAGCCCCAGAGCGATAAGGAAATACCGGTTGGTAACGGTTGCTTTAAATGCTTCCACAAAAGGAATATCTTCCTTTTCCTGTTTTGCTGCAGAAACACGCTCTGTACAGACCATATAAGTATTCACAAGTACACCGACAGAAATGATCGCATAGCCGGCAGTTACTAGGATCCAGGCCATCTGCTGATTGCCGGTAATATTCGCTACGATATTGATCAGCGGCAGTGTGAACGCAGTAATGATCATACTTGCTGTGATCGACAATACCATGCGGATGTTACAGATCACATCACGGTCACGACGGTCACGGCTCATCAGAGATCCCAGTGCATGGAATGGCTGGCTGATAGCAGTGTATACAACCGTATTCATGATATTATAGGTAACAAAAGCATAGATGATTTTTCCCATATTTCCCATTGGCGGCATGGTGAACAAAAGCACCGCTGCCAGCGCATAAGGAACCGCAAGTCTTAAGATCCAGATCCTGGCTTTTCCATACTTGGAATGAGTCCGGTCGATAATAGTTCCCATCAGCACATCGGAAAATCCATCAAAAACACGGGACAAAAGCATGATCATTCCTACCGCACCTGCTGATATTCCAACAACGTTGGTATAAAAATAGATCAGCAGAGTTGTAGTCATGGTATACATCAAGGTCAGTGCCGGATCACCAAAACAGTATGCCAGCTTTTCCGACAACGGAACCTTGATGAATTCATTCAAGTCTTTCCCCTTCTGCTTGTAATTCAACAATTCAGGGATTCCCTTACCAGCCATAGTATCTACCTCCTATCGGTTTAAGGTCGGACCTTTCTGAATGAATTATCCGAAATATTTCTGCACAAAGTCTCTGGTAACTTCCGCAGCCTTTTTCACGTTGTCCTCATGGCTCATTGCATAGTATTCCGGACGGAACTCTTCGATGGTGCAAACGCCATCAAAACCGATCTCCTTCAGTGCAGCTGCGATTCCTGCATGATCTACAACACCCTCACCCGGCCACAGTCTCTTGTCGTCTCCGCAGGAGCCAAGCGGAAGATCCTCACAGTCATTTAAATGGTATGCAAAAATCTTCTTGCCATCAGCAGCTCTCAGGTCCTCAAGGCGGGAGCACATCTCATGGAAATGGAAGGTATCCACGGTAACGCCTACATTATCTCTGTCTACTGCTTTTACCACATCATAGGCTGTTCCAAACTGATTGATGGAGCAGTTCGGTGCACCACAGAACTCCAAGGAGATCTTCATATCCGCGCCAACCTTATCGGAAAGATAACGAAGACGTGCAACTGCTTCTTCTTTGATCTCACTGACAGATTTGTCTTTTACATCAAAGCTTGGAACGGTGATCAGCATTTTCATTCCGATCGCTTTGGAAACCTTCAGGATAAAATCAACTTCTTCGTCAATCTCTTTTTCCCCTGCCTCATCTCTCTGGTTAAAGAAGATCAGAGTGTTGTATGCCCATGGTTTCAGATGATGATTCTTAAACCAGTCTGCAAGTTCTTCCAGTGTATGCTCTTTAAGATAGTCCTTTACGCAGTCAAAGCGGATCTCAATATAATCAAAACCATATTTCTCGCACATCTCCAGGTCTGCCATAAGAGACTGTCCTTTACATTCCAGTGCAGTTGCTTCATTAAATCCTAATTTCATCTTCAATACCCTCCATATGTTTTTACTTTTCAGCCAATTTTTCCAGTTAATCTCACCGGCAGGTTTTCCACTGCATTTTCAACAAAGCCGAAGCGGAATCGGATCCTGCCGGTAACTGCCGCCGCAGACTCATTGGGGAAGTCTGTAGCAATAAGTTGGTATGATAACTCACACTTGATGAGGTAGAGCTCGTAAAATATATTTATTTATAAAATTCCGGCTTCTCAACTGCTGAAACGATTTTCTCGATCTGTCCGGTTTCCTGCGCTTTTACAAGAGCATCTGCTGTGATCGCTGCCAGGTATCCATCCCATGCATTCGGTCCTGTGATCACTCCTGCCTCTGCGTTATCAACCCAGTCCTGAACCTCTTTATCATAAGCGTCTTTAAATCTTACGAAGCAGTCTGTGTCAATAGCAGTGGACACTGCCGCATTCTTGCGGATAGACGGATAAGCCGGCTGTGCCATTTTCAGTGCACCGTCCTCACATACAACTTCACAGTTGATGTCATATCCAAACTTGCAGTTTACAAATACTTCTACATCAATGCATACACCTTTTTTAGTACGGAGCATCATGATCTGCGGATCCTTCAGCTCAGAGTGGGAATATTTCGTCACTCTTGGCATTACTACCTGTGCTGATTCATACTCATCATCTACAAGCCAGTGAAGGACATCGATCTCATGGATTGCGGTATCGTGCACAGCCATTGGTGTATTGTAATTGGTACCTACCTCTGGATTTCTGTGTGTACAGTGAAGGATCAGCGGCTCGCCGTATTCTCCGGTTGCAAGTGCTTCCTTGATCTGCTGATATCCCTTGTCATAGCGTCTCATAAATCCAAGCTGGATGAGATGTTTGCCGGCTGCCTCCTCTGCCTTTACTACTTTCAGGCAGTCCTCAGCAGTTGTACATAATGGTTTCTCACAGAAAATCCTCTTGCCGGCCTCGATCGCCTGAAGAAGAGAATCTACATGTGCGAAGCCCGGAGATACGATAAATACTGCATCTACGTTCTCTGCATTGATGAGCTCCTTACTGTCTGCATAGACTTTTGCTCCGCAGATCTCGGCTGCTTTCTTGGCACTTTCCTCAAATACATCGGAAACAGCTACTACTTCTGCTCCCTGGATCTTCTCTGTCAGTCTTCTGATATGATCTCTTCCCATTCCGCCGCATCCGATAACTCCTACTCTTAACATTTTAAATTCCTCCGTTCATTTTTTATTGTTTATTGTTTTCTGTTTTTGTGTTCTTTTTGATGATGTTATATTATCATCTTGTGCACGTGAACGTAATATCTTTTTTGTACAAAATATCCATTTTGTTTTTATGCGATTTTCACTATTTGTTACTTTATTCACATATTTTGTTTGTTTTACAGTATTTTTCCGACCTTCGCTCAAATTTCCGCATATATAAAATGACTTACTATGCTTATTACGAACGTTGATCATGTAGCATTTTATTATGTGCACCAGAACGCAACATTTCATTTCCCTTATACCACAGTGGAGTTTATGTAGAATATTGTTGTATTTCAACACATAAAGAGTTATACTTATATGTAGCTTTATTTAAAATACACAAATGCATTTTTCATACTTTATTTAGCCGAACTGCAAGGATCAAAGATTCTCTCAGAAATCCCTGAAACGCAGGCAGGCTTCCCTGATTCGGTTAAATTCATACGAAAAACACAGCAGAAAGGACTTATCCCTATGAGCGACTATAATTTAGAAACTAAATGTATCCACTCCGGCTATACCCCATCCAAGGGCGAGCCCTGTGCACTTCCTGTCTATCAGAGCACTACTTACAAATATGACACCACTGACGAAATGGGCCAGTTATTTGATCTGAAGGCAGACGGATATTTTTACACCCGTCTCCAGAACCCGACCAACGATGCCGTAGCTGCAAAGATTGCAGATCTGGAAGGCGGTGTTGCTGCGATCCTGACTTCTTCCGGACAGGCAGCCAACTTCTACGCAGTATTTAATATCTGTGAGGCAGGCGATCACGTTGTTGCCGCTTCTACCATTTACGGAGGAACCTTCAACCTTCTTGCCGTCACCTTCAAGAAGCTTGGCATTGACTGCACCTTTGTTGATACCGATGCAACAGAAGAAGAGATTGCTGCCGCATTTAAACCGAACACAAAGGTTCTCTTTGCAGAAACCATCGCCAATCCAGCTCTGGTCGTCTTGGACATCGAGAAATTTGCACACGTTGCACACCAGAACGGCGTGCCTCTTATTGTGGATAATACCTTTGCCACACCGGTAAACTGCCGTCCCTTCGAGTGGGGTGCAGATATCGTTACCCACTCCACCACCAAATATATGGACGGGCATGCCGTTCAGGTAGGTGGCGCCATTGTCGACAGCGGTAACTTCGACTGGGATGCCTATGGCCATAAATATCACGGCCTGACAGAGCCGGATGAATCCTATCACGGTGTTGTCTATACAAAGCAGTTCGGAAAAAAAGCTTACATCACTAAGGCTACTTCCCAGCTGATGCGTGATCTGGGCTCTATTCCGTCTCCGATGAACTGCTTCCTTCTGAACCTCGGCCTGGAAACGCTTCCACTGCGTGTTGAACGCCATTGCTCCAATGCCCAGAAGATCGCAGAATACCTAAACGCACACGAAAAGGTTTCTCATGTAAATTATGCAGGACTTCCGGAGGATAAATATCACGCACTGGCTCAGAAATATATGAAGGATGGCCGTACCTGCGGCGTTATCTCCTTTGAACTGACCGGTGGCCGTGATGCAGCAGTCCGTTTTATGGACAGTCTGAAGCTTGCCACCATCGCAACTCATGTTGCTGCTTCCATCACTATGGTCCTTCACCCAGCCAGCCATACCCACCGTCAGATGAACGACGAGCAGCTGGTTGAAGCAGGAGTTTCTCCCGGAATGATCCGTCTTTCCATTGGTATCGAAAATGTAGATGATATTATCAAAGATCTGGATCAGGCACTGAAAAATGCATAAATAACCAATTCAAAAAGGAAGGATACATCTGCTCATGCATGATGTATCCTTCCTTTTTATGATATATTTTCTCCTACTCTCAATTATGGCATTTCCGCCAATTACCTGCATCCTGTTCTGAACGGCTTTCTTCTGGCACATAAATTCCTGCAGCTGCTGCAAGTATCTGAAACTACCTTACAAAATCCATTATTCATCTTTTTCCAGCTGTTTGATCAGCTGGTTCACATATGTAGAAAGCCCCGCCACCAGGACTCCCTGTGTCGTGGATGTAAATACTGCCATTGCAATATCCTGTGCATTTTTACAGGAACAGGTAGCAAAAACATAAATTCCGCATATAAGGATCCCTGCACACCCCAGTATCAGCGGAATATATTTGTCCTTCACAGCCTGAGCCTCCTTCAGTGCGATCCCCATAAAATACAAAGCGATCGCTGTGATCAGCAATTCTGGTTTAATATAATCCACAAGCGCTTCCATAAATATTCTCAGTATCTCCCCTGCCGCTTTGATTTATTTTATGAATTTCTCCAAAAAATATTTCATAAATTCCCCAAAAATGTTAGCTACGTGTTCGCTATTGCTGTTTTTTCGCACTTTTTGAGAATATTTTTTTCTATTGCAGAGCAAAAAGAAAAAGGCCATAAACCCTAAGGTTTACAGCCTTTCTCACTATTTTTCGTTATCTGAAATCAGAATTTGCCAGCGTCAGCAGCTTCCTGTACGGAAACAGCTGTTCCTTTATTTTCATGCTTTTTCCGCATGATGTTAGCTATTTGTTAGCTATCGTTTCATTCTTACCTGTTCTTATACTTATTTTGTGTTGGCCTTCATGTGCTCAAACACCTTTGTCCAGGTGTCTGTTCCGCATGAGCCATCTGCAGTAATAGCAACGTTTTTCTGGAATACTTTCAAAGATGTTTCTGTATCGTTTCCGAAAGAACCGTCTACTTCAACACCAAGCACGGCCTGCAGGGAAGATACTGCTGCTCCGGAACTGCCTTTTTTAATAACCGGAAGCTGAACTTTAATTTCTTTTGTCAGTGTTATTGCACTTGTCTTTTCCACCGGATACACCGCTTTTCCGTTCCAGTCGTAGATGGTGTAGCCTTCTTTCCATTCTTTCTTTGCATTTTCAAGACTCTTATATGCTCCGATCTGGCTCTTACTGTCAGCCCAGGATTTTCTTGTGCGGTAGTATTTATCTACTGTTGCCGTGGTGGTCTTGGCTCCGATCAGCTGCTTGAAACGATTCCAGTCACCCTTGGCCCGGATTGCTGACGGGCAGTTCTTGGCGCATACATCATAATGCTGTACAACTCTGTCTGACGGGATTCCCAGCTGTTTCATGATCTGTTTGCATACCTGGACTGTATTCTGGAATGCTTTCTCGTAATTGTAGCCCTCCTGGACGCACATCTCGATTCCTACCGCATTTCTGTTGTTGACTGTCCCGAACAAACGGCCGCCATAATTAACTCCTACATGCCACGCGCCACGATCATACGGAAGTGCCTGGTATGCTTCTGTATCATCAACGAATACATGCGCGGAATAGCCTTTAAAATTTCCATCATGCTGGGCCTTTGCGTGTGCTTTTGCATTTGCTCCCTTTGCATAGTTATCTGTGTTGTGAATAACAATATACACCGGTGTCTGACCTGCATAGCTGTTGTTATTGCTGATAAAACTTGTATTGATATTCATAATATCATTCTCCTTCTCTGTCTTAATTGATAATATGCTGTTCAGAATGTTAATGATCTTCTGGCCGTAGTTCTGTCCGGATGCCCAGCCCTGGCTCTTCGGGTTTTCATGCGTGCCGAGATGCTCGACATATTCCGCACAACCTCTGTTGACGTATGTGTAACGCGGATCTACACAACGATTCTGCAGTTTGTCTGTAGAGGCATAAGCCTGCAGATGCTGGATCTGTGCCCGAATTCCTTCCGCTGGTGTCTTGAAACTGTTGCCTTTCATGCCCGTTTTGGTTACACCCAGGCCACAAAAATTGTTCTGATTGAATGTCACCGCAGAATTAAAAAAGGTAAAGTCTCCGGTTTCCAAGCAGGACTGGGCAAAAGCAATATCACCGCGAACTCCTTCGACTGTTCCTTCGGCAATGTATAAAGGAATCATCTTTACTACGGAATCCGGTACCTGCGGATTAACCTCCTTAATATAGGTTCTCATCTGTTCAATGCTTGCCTGGGATTTACCCATGATTTTTAGCATATTGTTTCTCCTTTACTGATAAGAAAAGAGGACGATCACTCGCCCTCTGAATCCTCTTTTTCTGTATCGATATTTACTTTATCTTCCACCTGAGATTTTACATGTGTTACAAGTGGAATCAGGAATGCCGGGATTGTTACTCCCATATCTTTGATATTCTCCAGAATGCTGATGATCTCGTTGCAGATAATCCAGATTGCTACAATACAGGCTACCAGGAATGTAAATGGTAATGTGATACCTGCAGTCTGGGACGCATATAAAAGAAGCTGGTCAATGATTGCTCCCACGATTACCAAAAGCCACATACACACCTTTTTCATAATTCCACGGATGCTTTTATATGAGTTGATGTCCTCAGATCTGTATGTGGATGCCATAAGGCCGGTGGCATAGTCAAGGACGTTGCAGGCCACCATCAGGAGAACTGGCACTGTCAAAACTCCCAAAATGGAGCTGATCAGTGCAAAGATTGCTGTAAATAATGCTTTAATGTAATTTTCTTTCATTGTTTTTTCCTTTCTCCGGTGTTGCGCCGACACAATTCTTAAAATTTAGTATAAAAATAAGAGCCTCCCGGCTCTGCTTTAATTCTTATGTTTCACCTGTCTTTCTAAAAAATGTCAATCACCCAAACGGTAATTGACATTTTTGAATATAAATTTATTTCATTTTAAAATTATCTGTTTCTATTTTAATGTCATCATACAAACATTCTCCATCATTTCCCCACAAAATATTTTTTACACACCCGGTATCTTCAAGCTCTTTCAATGCTGCATAAAACACATTTTCTGACATATTCAGTAATTTTGGTGTAACCTCCATAAAATCAACAATTTCACCATGTGCCTCATTAATAAACGCCTTTAGAATTAACTCTGCTTCTTTACTCATTATATACTCCTTTCATATCACTGAATAATCTATCATTTTACTCAAAATAAATACATTTTGCTCGAGGAAAAGTTTAAAATTTCATAGGCTGTATTTATGAAATTCATTTTTTCGAATAAATTTAATTCCTTATATTTTTCGAAAACATCTTTTGGGGATATTGGAGTAATATTTTCTTCTATTACCTTCTGCACTCCGGCACCAACTTGAACTGTAATATCATATATAAACCAACCATTTTCATTATAGCATATCACTATATCGTTATCTTCATCTGTTCCTTCACTTCTAACTACTCTACTTGTGCTTTTAATTGTAGCAAAAGGAACCAATGCTCTATCTGATAATCCATAATGTTCGGTTTTATTCTTGTCATAATTGATCTCAAGTTCTTTTGAAACAGCATATATGATTTTTTGTATTTCATCATTATTCATTAGTACATCTCTCTTCATAAATATTACAAAAATTATAACAGATTTTTAATCACTATTCAATCGTTACTAATTAACTATCGCCCCCTTTAGTTAAGTTATCTGATTTCGTTGTTCCACTGAGTAACATTTATATTCATGTTACTACCTCCAGTTTCATGTCCAATCAGAACACTTCTTCCCATAGAACAGTTTGTGATTTCACACTCCGTAATTTCGGTACTCTCTCCGTATGAATTAATTCTGAAATATCCCAATGCTTTAAGATATGTGTTTTTAATACTTATGTGGTTTTTAGCATTAGCACCAGCAGAATTATGATATGAAACGACACATATGTGGCCTGTCTTTGTAGTATCAATAGATTCGAACACACCACCATTTATATCAATATATCCATCAATACCTAATCCTCCACCGATACATTGCGCTGTCCTACCAGGTGTATCATTGTCACTATTATCAAATTTGAAATGACAATTAATATATCTATTAATATATGAATCAGTATCTGAATCTCTTTCATCATGTATAATGTATCTAATATTGCTTGCTTCAATTGTTATATTTTCAAGTGTGAATCCGTATATATCTGAATTAAATACAGAAAACCATTTCTTTATAACAGCATTATCCCCTGTATAATTGCAAATAATTTTTGATTTACTGCTATCTATAATATGGATTCTATTTTTTAATAATAAGCCCCTAACCGGCGACCGTGGTGCGCCCCCACCTGTTGCATTATTAAAGAAATCAGAGCCAAACTCTTCAATCAAATCCCATGTTCCATCACCTAGATATACAACAGAATCCATATACTTTGTAGCAGTAACAATCGCATCAGATAACTTTACAAAATCACCACTTTCGTCTTTTTCAACATAGTATGTTTTTGGTAAATAATCCATAATTTTTCTTACTTCATCACTTGCTTTTTCGCTAAATGATAAATAAGATTCATAAATCTTATTTTCATACATTTCTTTACTTGACGTGAATAACGTATTCTTAGAACTTGAGCTACGTACGCCTGTAATAGCAACTACACCATTTTGCGTTGGTTTAAAAATTCCACTCACGAAACCTGTAGTTGTATTTTCAATTCTTGAATAACTACCATCATCATATTTAACACAAGAGAAACTAGAAAAAATATCTATAAAATAATAATTTTCATTAGCGTTAATATTAAATAACTCAAATCTACCAAAATCAGAATTTTCTGATACATTATGACTTTCATAAGTATAAAATTCTCCTGGATAAAATTGTAAATTTTCCAATAGGTTAACATGTTTTTTTGCGATACCCTCTAAATCTTCCTTTAGCGAAGCAGCAGCCTCTCTATTTGCATCAATCTGCTTCACCAGGCCTGTGTCGTCCATATCATATTCGAGTTTATATTCCAGGGCGAGGGAATATGGAGCTACGGGTTCTATGCTTCCGGCAGAGCCAAAGCCCCGGAATTCCAGGGTTTTGTTCGCCTGATCGTAGAGCATGTAGGGCACATGGTTGCTTTCGCTTGTGTATGCAGTGGCGGTGCTGTCTACGGCAAGGTATTGGCCTTTTTCTACGGGGATCCAGCAGCGTGCGTTGCCGTTTGCTTCAAATATTATTTTCGTTGTGCTTACTATTTTTATGGTCTCAGCACTGGGCATGTATACGGTTCCTGGATTTTTTTCAAATTCTACAATATAAGCCGAACATTCTCTGTCCAAATTTAATGTACTTTCATTCTGTGCAAAAGTACCTCTGCTTATTTTGGCAACCACGCCTGCTGCCGTAAAGCGTTCATTTAAAATACAAATTCCTTTGGTTTCCGCAACATATTTCGTGGATTCTGATTTCGCCTTTGACCAGATGGAAGCACCGGCACCAAAGAGAGCTTTATGTATATCCGAAGCCTGTTCCCTTACCGCTTCTCCGGCGTTTCCATATTCTTTTCCATCATAGGCAACACGTATATCCTTCAGCTCTGCATCTCCGGTTGTTGAACCATCTCTTAATGCCGTAAAAGCATTCATTCTTTTCTGGATATTGTCCATCTGGGCTTTTGTCTGATTATATAAATGTTCAGCATCGCTACTTATCTGAGCTCCTGAATCTGATAATTTCTTCATGAGATTGTCAACGGAAACCATCATATCCTGAAAATCTTCAACATTGAAATAATCATCCTGTTCCGGATAAGGCATTGCGTAATTCTTTGTTTTCTTCACTGTATTACCTCCGTTCGAAGCTGATCGTATGTTTTTACCTTAAGTTCTTTATAGGTAAAGGGCTTGTATGCACGGTATGTATTATAAATAATGATAACGTCTATAATCTGGTCCAGCGGTACGATTCCTTCCAGCATTTCCCATATTACTTTTCTGTTTTTATAGTGTTTCAACTGCAACGTAACGGATACTGTTTTCTGCTGTATGTTCACTTCCAGGTTGTATCCATCCCCAAGCATACTCTGCAGTCTTTTCTGAAGAATCCTTTCCGTATACATAGTCGAGATACACCATCTTGCAATCACGGCAATTTTTCGTGTTTCCAAATCACTGCTGCTTGAAGGCTGGATATTTAATATCCGCTCTCTTCTTTCAATTCCACTTTTCCTGGATTCTTTTACCGTGATATTATCATCCAGTTCCTGGATATGATTCTCCAGTTTTTCTCCAATAATATCCCCAGCTTTAACAGAACACTTGATTTCCCTGATCTGCATCACGGCATCCGGATAGTTTACTTTGACGTGCATGTCAGTTCCCCCTTCACAGGAAGCTTGTTTTTCCCAACTGTATAGTTTTTGGCTGCTCCGTTCAGGGTTGTTCCTGCAACATCCTCTACCCCTGTCACATCCACGATTGCTCTCTCAACCTGCAGAATCCTTACAACCAGATTATCATTCTTCTCCCATTTTTCCCTTACTTCAAGGAAATACTCTTCAACGGCCTGATTGATATATTCCTTAATGTCTTCATAGGCGTATCCGGATTCAAATGTAATTTCTGTATTGATATTTACGGTCTCTTCCTCTGCACCAACCACTTTTACCCTGTGTCCGATTGGAGCAATTCCATCGCCTTCTCCGCTTGTCACCACCGGATCAACGGTATTCTGCACTTCTTTCACAACGTCCTCATCAGGAGTCCGGAAAGAATCTCCTGCAATCATTACCTTGATCTGATCATCTGGTTTTGAAACTCTTTCCAACTTACAGGCCTTTACACCAGGCATTTCATTGATCCTACCTTTGTAATACTCCCTGTTTCCGGCAAAACCTCGATAATTGTAGCTGTTCAGCACTCTTGACCGATACAGTTCGGTATCCTCCTGGTCTTTTCCCTGCAGCCTGCATTTCAGTATCTTTCCCCACTCAAACCCTTCCACAAAAGTTATCGGGTCCAGATCAGATAAAAGGGTATTCGGGCCGCTTCCAGATGTATCACATCCGAGCCTGTATATATGCTTGTTTTCATCAATCACATTGAACACTGTATAGTTGTACTCATCGCAATTCCACCTGCTGCCGGCCGGAACTGCACAATTGAACTGTGCTTCAAATTCTGCATAGGTAGCTTCATTTATGAAACATCCGATGTCATTTCCAATCCGGATAAGGTGTTCCAGATCCGCCGTATCTGCAAACATGTTCTTTTCTATCCCGGCCATAAACATATATGTCTCTTCCAGCTGGACCGCCTGTTTTGCACAGGCATTATACAGAAGACTTCCCTCTGATGTATCGATATCGTCCGGCATCTCCTTCATCATGGCTTCCATGATATTTTCAAATGTCATATCCTCAAACATAGATCTCCGCCTCCTGTTCTCCCAGTGTTGTTATAAGTTTGAATGACAGCATGATCTTTTCATCCTTTTTCACACATTCAAAATCTGTGATCCCTTCTATATATGGATTTACACATAAACACTCCTCCGTCATTCTTTCCAGCTCTGAATTCGTATATCCTTCAGAATACTGTTTTCCGATCAGGTCCTCAAACTCCTGTCCATATTCATCTGAATATATATAATATCTGTACCTTGGCGTATGTAATGCGATCCAGCACCATACCATGAGAGCATCTACGCCCTCCACGATCTTCCCGGACAACTGTCCTGTTTTGAAATCAATTCCATATTCTTTCGGAACGTATTCCTCTTCTGTAATATCATCGGATTCCGTATCTGCAAACGGAAACATCATACCGGGTCCACCACCTTTGCAATCAGTACAAATTCCTCAGTATCATTCATCTTCATCAATAAGACTTTATCACCTTCTTCCAGATGATTGATTCCGTCTTCAACAGCCAGGTTGCTGCTTACTGAATAGTCACTTTTATTTATTATTCCCGATCCTATTTTTACTCTCCCGTCATGGCCCATTATGCCAAATTCCGGCACCTGAGGGTTGTAAAAACGTCCCGCCTTTCTCATCTGCTCAATTAACTCTTCATAAGGAGTCATAGCCCGCTGTACCTCCCTCCGTTAATGATCGCCGTCACTTTCTTTCCGGCCCATTGCCCGATATTAAGCTGCGCTCCATTATTTGTCTCGGAATTTCCCAGGCTTTCAAACTCCACGATCGACACAGCACCGGAATACACATGGCCCCATTGGTTTCCGGCATCATCACCTTTTTCATCTGCTATGATCGCATTGAAGCGTGCTCCGTCTTCCAGAACCACGCTTACAACATCACCTGCGGAACCAAACACCGGACGGAGAGCTATCAGGTAATAGCCATTGATGGTTGCAATACCATTCTTCCCTTGCTTTCCATTATTTTCCCACAGATCTGCTATTATCTTCTGGGTGCTGCCACTGTTCCATCTTCCAAAGAAATAGGAATAGTTTGTGTAGTCTTTTATGATCCCTGTCTGTGCTACAGATCCCGGAACCGCTACGGTTGTTCCGCTTATCACCTCATCGCTTCCTTCGGCCGATTTTGTAACCGGATAATCTATGTAACAGAATCCAAGGACATTCTGATGGGAATCTCTTCTTTTCACATCATCGCCATAGTTGCCTTCAATGCTTGTGTATCCACCAGCACTATTGACACTTTCAACAATTCCAATATGTCCCTGACCACCATAAATTACTAAAGCTCCTTTTTTCGGGGTACTGCCCCATTTTCCGCGAGCCTGGTAGTAATCCCGGACATTAAAACAATAAGCTTCTTTTGCTCCTCCCATGAACAGATCTGCATGTCCACTCTTATTGAAACAGGCCCAGATAAACATGCAGCACCAGGCAGCATCCATTCCATACAAAACCGTAATCTCGTTATGATTGCTTCCAGGCGGATTTTCCCCAATCCCGATCCAGGATCTTGCCTGGTTCAGAACATCTTCCAAAGCAGAACTCTCTGATAAATCAGACAAGCTTGAGGATGTCTGTTCTTCATCCTCTTCCTGCGTGTCCATGATATTCTTAAATTCCAGATCAAGCTTCATCGTATAGGATCCATTTTTCCATTCATGGGAATCACTCTCAATCCAAAATCTCCCTTTCAGTCCTGTCCTGGAATCTTCTATGATCACCCCAAGACCGGAAACACACCGGTAATCCCCTGTTGATGTCAGGCTTGCATTTTTACTGATTCCTTTCAGCTCGTTCATTGCTTCCTGCTTGCCATTACCGGAATCCACAGTGATCGCGCTCTGGAATATTCCATACATGTTCGCCCAGCGTGTGTTGGTAAGGATCCCGATCTTCTTATTTGAAGAATTATATACATACACCCGGTTTACCATATCATCCATATTCTCGCTGTAAGACGATTCAAGGATCCGTTCACCCTGCTTAATGTGAAATCCCGGGATCGTCTTCCCCTTTTCGATCACTTCCAGGGTATCCCCATTCATCTGGGCAATGTACGGCTTTTTATTCTTCCTGTACACTTTTGTGTATGCAGCCATAATAATTTCATAATATGGCCTTTCCTGGAAAAACATCTTATTTAACACCAGTCCAGTCTTTGCAAGGTTTCTGACGTTTATACCGATATCCTTACATACCATTTCCGTAATCTTTTCCGGCGTTTTGTTCCGGAACCGGTATGTCCCGTTGGATCTTAGCAGATGGATCATATGATCCTTTGCCGTATACTGCAGCTCTCCGGCATCTGAACTCCTGTTTCTTTCCGTAACTGCCCCGAAAAAATGCACTTTCTGATTGCTATCCGGATAAAATACGATCTTATCTCCCAGCTTGATATCCAGTGTCTCTACACTTTTATCATTCGGACTGTATGCTACAGAAAACGCAACGGTCCGGGCTGCCTGACGTGCACTTCCGGACCAGGTAACGCTTGTGACATATTTTGTTATATCATTCTCTTTCCACTTTAATCTCATGGTATCACAAGCCTTTCTCCATCAAAGATCCACCATCCGTTCACACCCTTATTGGCACTGCTGCGGAATCCATGTTTTACTGCAGTCCGCTCGATAATGGTCTTGTTTGCTTCGTAGATCTTGTTCGCATATGATCCAGTTCCGTAATATTTCTTGGAAATACTCCACAAGGTATCGTTTCCGGAAACAATATGCACCTTTGCTTTCGTTTTGGACGTTTCCCGTTTCGTTCCCTGCTTTATATTCTTTTTCGTTGTGGAAGCTGCAGTCTTTGATGTCTTTTTCTTTTTTGGTTTTGTGTACTTAGGTGCCCGGTATTCCATCAAAGACAGCTTATATTTGATATCTCCAGTTCCATCTTCCTCCCCGTATGAGAAGGAGCTGATCACCACCTGCATATTGATCTTGGTTTTGGTAACAACCAGACGGAGTGTTTTTTCCTGCCAGGAAAGTATTTTCTTCACATATTCCCATGGACTCTGCTTTTTCTTATATGCTGCAAAGGAATAATCCTTATTTGGAAAAAAGGACTCCAGTTCTATGGAACTGAGTCCTCTTTTTCCAAGGATTGTGACATCTCCAAGGTTCTGGACGTTCACGGTTTCATGTCCGGCATCCCTTGTAACGTTATAGGATGCTGGCAGTATCGGAAGCTGTATGGAATCTTTTCCGCATTTCAGCCATATTTCCATCTTACTAATCATTTACGCCTCCTATACTACCGCTGTCTGCGGAAGATTATCATTGGTTTCTTTTATTTTCTTTACAATTCTTTCCGCGATCCGGTCAATGTCTGCTTCTTCACGAACAATAATGCTGTCTGCCAGTTTCGCTATGGTAATTACTGTACCTTTATTCTCGGAACGTGCCATTCGGACAGATTCATCATGTGGATATACCCTTGTACCTCTTGGCAGGTCAACGATCTCTCCGCCCTTCTCACTGATCTGTACAATACCGCCCTGCCAGTTATCGGTTCCTTTTGACAGAGCTGGAATCTGCGGAATGTTAAGCCCTTTCCAGCTTTTACCACCAATTCCAAGTACCCAATCCGGAACTGTGAAATGGATAGAATTAATCCTGCTGATCGCACCATTTACAATGGAAATGACTGCATTCATCGGGGTTTTTACAAGGGCTTCCAGCATTCCGAAAGAATTGGAAACAATATCCCTTAAGCCTTTCCATGCTTTTTCCCAGTTTCCAGTGAACACTCCATTCATAAATGTTGTAACTCCCTCAAGAACGCCAAGAAAACCGTCTATATACTGGCTTGCACCTTCAAAGAATATTACAATCACATCCGATCCTTCTGAGAATACAAATTGTACAGCTTTTATAAATCCGCTCTCCAGATAAGAGCCTATTTCTGTACATAGTCCTAAAAACGGCTGGAGCTGTGGCTGTACGGTATTCCAGAACGATTCAAACCGTGCAGCTGTTTTTCCGAGCAGAGGACTGATTCTGTCCCAGTTTTTATAGATTAGAAACGCTCCTGCTGCCACAGCTGCTATGCCAATTCCAACCGGCCCTTTCATAATTACTCCAAGAGCTTTAAAACCAGTTTTTCCATCCGTAAGTCGTTCAATTGCTCCACTCAATTTTGCAGAGTCTTTTATCACTCCACCAATTCCAGATGATACCTTTCCGGCTCCTAGCAATACCGGACCGGTTGCTGCAGCCACGGCTGCAAACTTCACAATGGTTTTCTGTGTAGCCGGGTCCAGCTCGTTCCAGTGATCTACCAGGGAATCAATCACAGTGATTCCCTTCTCCACATACGGGATCAGCATCGTTCCTACCGGCTGCAGGACATCAACCTGGATCGTCCTCCACAACCCTCCCAGTGCTCCTGTGAGTGTGTCATATCTGGTGTTGACCAATTCCTCCATCGTCTCTTTAGTTTCGTCGATGGCACCATTGGTTGTTGAAAGCGTTGTAATAACCTGCGGACCTAAATCTTCCCACATGGTTCCAAAAAGATTAACCCCTGCCGCACTCTGGGCAACCGGATCTTCCATTCCGGCCAGTCCCTGGATTACCTCGTTAAAGGCCGCTTTCGCATCCTGGCCTCCGGCCGCAAATCTTTTTGCCATCTTATCGGCATTCATTCCGATGGCTTCAAATCCCTGTTTTGTTGTATCTGATCCATCGATCGCACGGATGGAAAATTCTTTTACCGCATCACCGATCTTATCCAGGTTGAATGCTCCATTTTCCGCTCCATTTGCGAAAATCGAAAACATGTCCTCCGCATCCAAGCCAAGCTTTTGGAACTGTACGGAATATTCATCAATGTTATCAAACAATTCTCCTGAAAAATCCAGGCCATTCTGAGCCCCCTGTGCCATAAGATTGAATGCTTCTCTTGCGGAAACGCCGAAATTCTTGATCAGGCTGTCTGCTGCTCTGGTACTTTCCCCGATATCAACATCAAAGGTATCTGCCAGCGTATAAGCGTACTCCGTACATCTCTGCAGTGCAGAATCATCCAGATAGGACATGTTCTGGTCAACTTTTGCCATTGCATCCGCCACATCTCCTATGGATTCTCCAAAGTTGTCCTTGTAGACATTGTTGATCATATCCTGGTATTTGCCCAGGTTTTCGGTTGCTGTCCCAGTTGCGGCCGCAAACTGTTTGTAGGCATCCTGTGATTCAGAAGCGAACTTTATTGCAGCTGTTCCAGCCGCTGCCATTGGCACAGAAACCGATTTTGTAAGGCTTTCTCCGGCTCCTTCCAAAAACTGCCCTGCATTTTCAAATACACTTCCAAGATTGCCAATTCTTTTTTCCAGATTTTTTGACTGTCTTGCTACTGTCCGCGATGGATCTGAAAATTCATCGATCAGCTTTACTACCGCTGCTACTGTTTTATTTGCCCCGTTCCCTCGCCTCCTCTTTTATGTCTTCGATCTCCTGCATCAAAAAAGCACGGGTGATCAGACGTTCACCCGCACCCATATTGTAATAATCCGAAATTTTCCACTTTTTCAAACGGAACAGTGCATAAGCAATGCTTGCTTCCCTGTCCGTCCTGATCAGTTTTTTATTTCCTTCTCCTCAGTCTTAAGCCCAGATAAAGCAATAATCTCATCTGCAATGGTTCCGGCTTCTGCCTGAAACAGAATTGCGGCAAGATCTTTTGGAGTCGCAGCATTAAAATGCTCCAGCAAAGCCGGATCTTTTAAATCCGGTTCAACAATTCCATTCACACAGAACATCAGGTTTGTGTCGTAAGCTGCTGAAATATTTCTTTTTCCTTTCTCATCAAACATCATCTGCATGATATCATTGTGCTTCCGACCCGAAACTTCCTGAATCGTGATCTCTGTTTCCTCTCCCAGAAGCTTTGTCAGCCTTGCAGATCGGATCTTCTTTGTTTCCTTTTTCTCTACTGTCTCTTTATCAACTCTGATCAGCTTTTCAATCAGATTCATGTTCTTTTCCTCCTGTCAAATAGCATCCAATACATCAAAATCCGAAAAATTAAACGGAATGGACTCTTCGCCCAGCTTTCCGGCTTCCCAGTCTGCAATTGGGATTTCTGTAAAAATACAATCCTTAAGCCGTACACGTTCGCCGCCAAAGGCTTCCGGGTCATCCAGATTGGAGATGATCGTGCCTCTGATTGCTTTTCCTTCCTTGATCGCCTGTGCTGCTCTTTTCAGCCAGTATGATGTCACTTTATTAAGTTTTACAGTTCCTGATCCGCTGATTCCCGTTACTTTATACCCCTTTTTTAAGGTCCTTGCCTGTGTCACTTCTGCGGTATCAAATTTCATTTTTGCCTGAAGTGCAGTGGTTTCTGCCATATATTCAGCATCAATCCACAGCTCTCCAAACGTTCCATTAATAACCCTGTCCGGTGTATAACCTTTCCTCGTTAATCCCTCCTTTTATGCCGTGATATCCAGATAGATGTCTTCCATGACATCTGAAATTGTCACAGTTGCTTTGAAATATACTTTTTCATCGGTATACTGTTTCTGCATTTCCTCATCTGACATGGCTTCTGCATCTTCTTTTTTGATCTTTTCATTTTCGATCACATATTTTCGAATTTTCTCCACGTCAAACTCAATGCTGTAATCTTCGATCAGGCCATTTACAAGGATTTCGTCCATGTAGGTTTTGATCGCAGATAACAGAAGACACTTATTGCTGTATGTATTCTGATATTTTCCGATGTAGTTATCCTCGGCCAGCTCAACAATATCGTTGTTGATCATGTCCATAGTCTCTACAACACGGATTTTTTTCCATGGGCTCTGCTTTCCGGTTAAAGTGGTTAACGATGTCACGCCTCTTCCAACCTTGATTTTTTCTCCGTCATCAAACAAAACAAACTTTCCTGCATCAATGGCTGCTTCAACCGATTTACGGTCCAGATCTTCACAGGCTGTTACATCGTCCAGAACAGCAAAGGTCACGGACTGATCACTTCCTGTTCCTGCGATCAGACCGGCAATCCTAGAACAGAACGTTTCTGCTGTATAGCTCTTTCCATCTGCAGTTACTGTCTTCGTTGCATAATTTACAATTCCCTCTGTATCTGCTTCTGTTTCCGGTAACACAGCTTTCACTCTGTTATGAGCTTCCCTCTGAGCTTTCACCCAGTCTGTGATCTTCTGTGTCTGGGAATCTTTTTTTGCACTTGGGAAACACATCCAGTCTACTTTCTTCCGCTCAAAATATTTGAAGGCTTTATTGTAATCTGTCTCTGCAGTAGCAAGAACATATACCACAACTTTTTGCGGTGCCGTGTCATTTCCACGGAGTGCCAGGGCAATCTGGTTTTTATTATCTGTCCCCAGCTCCTCCGGGATATCTTCACTTGAAAAAATTGTTATCGGATTCCCACTTGGAACCTTTGCATCTTTGAGCACCATTCCAACAGATCCGCGGTCCAGCCTTTTTGCCGAATTCTGCGCCCGTACCACGAATGTGATGTTCATTGCTGGTAATCCCATCAGTTTCCTACCTCCTGTCTCATTTCCATGTTTTTCATAATTTCACTGTTATCCTCCTTTTTCACCTCATCCCAGAATTCCACTTCAAATGTCACTACAGGGATATTGTTGTTTTCCCCCTCAAACATACAGTTTATGTTATCGGTATTCAGTTTCCTGCTGCCAACCTCAAGTTTATAGCCAAAAACAAATTCCATTTTTTCAAAGAATTCCATTGCCGCAAGTTCGTCAGACCGTTTCTGGATAAGGTCAATTTCGATCTCAACATTTTTATGGACCGCATTTTTCGTTCTCTCTGAAAACGTCTGTGTCACATAAACAAAAAAAGAAGGTCTGGTATAACCCTCTATTGTGTCTGGTCCGTATATTTTTGTACCGGGATAGGATTCCTTTAATGTGAGGTTCACAGCCTGCTTAATATCTTTAAGAGTCAAATCCTGCATCCTCCAGTATTGAATTTAGAAGCTCCTGGCCGATTGCTTCGGAATATTCTGAACGTCGTGCCATATATTTTCCAACAGTCTTTTTAGCGTATACCTTACCAACTTTTCTTCCAGTTCCCGGTTTTCCTTTTCCCCAACGGTTTTTCCGGTTATGAGTAACCAAGTCGTGTCCTTCTTCATAAAGATGATAATGTGGAGCTTTCGTTGTAACAGCAACCGTGTAGTTAGTTCCTGATCGGATCACTTTTCCCTGCCGGAAGCTTTCTGCTAATCTAACTGGTTCTTCCTCTGAATCTTTAGCTTTCCAATGATGCCCTTTTGCTTCTGCATTTACCCTTGTTCCAAGATCCTCAGCAATATTCCTTGCTTCTTTCCTCAAAACCTTTTCCGCAGAAGCAGGAAACTGCTTCATAGCCTTTTCCATAGCCTCAGCAAATTCTCCATCTCCAGTTATATCAAACTTGATACTCATTTCCTTCAAACACCTCCCTGCACTGTATCTCAAGAAGTTCATGTCTTTCATCAATGTCCAGCGGCGGACCTTCTATTGTAAAGATCCTGCCGTGATATTTGATCCTCATATCTGCAGTAATATCATTCCGGAACCGCACATATATCCTGTGAGATACCTCTGGTTTAAGCTTTCCCATAAAGTTATATTCCGAAGATTTGTATGGTTTTACGCTCCCCCAGACGGTCTTATAATCCTGCCAGGATGACTTATCCTGTCCCATCTCGTCTTCTTTGGCTTCAAGGCGTTGGAAAGTGAGCCGCCGGTTTAATTTTCCTGTATAAATCATTTCGCCACCTCACAGAAAATTGATACAGTACATTCCCAGAATAGTTTCTGCTGTTTTATTCATAACATTTTTATCAACCTGCAGCTGGCGGTTATCATACATATCCGCAATGAGCATAAGGACGGCAATCGTAATGTCCTCATGCTCGTCCAGCTGCTCCTCAGTCAGCCCCGTATATCCTTTACAAAATTCTACGGCGGCTTTTTTCATAACCAGAATCTCCGTATTGTCTTCTGTCTCCATATCTTCCGGAGATTCCCTGATATGCCGCCATATATCTGCAGCAGTTATTTCACTGATCTTCATATTTCCTCTCCTTTTGCGCCGGCGCAACTTTAAGCGGATGCCATTGTCAATTTTGCGATTTTCTGGGAATCCTCCACTTTTGTATCAATTTCCATCCATGCAACTACGCCTACTGCATGCTGCGTTGCATATTTCTCTCTCAGTACTTCGATATTTGCGTCCTCTGCCACTTTTACCGCTAATCCGGAAAAGTCTCCATAATATACTGCTGTAGCTTTTGCTGCCATCTTTGGCATTGCATCGGAACAATACACATCTTTTCCAAGAAGCGTATATCCCCACCGTGCTGATACATCCCTGTTCAAAAGATAATTGCCATCACTATCTTTTAACTTTCGGATTGCGGTTCTGGTGGCTTTATTCATGATCCATACAGCACCGCTCTGATAAATATCCGGAATGGACTCCTGTACATCGATCAACTCGTCAGCTTTAACTTTATCTGCTGCCGCTGCTGTAATACCCCGTGTAACGTTCGTAAGTCCTTCAGCTTTTCCAGTTGTTCCGATCAGACACTCATGTTCAATAAATACAGAAATCGCTTTCGCCATATACTGGATAATCTTATTCAGTACATCAAAATTACTGTTATTGATCAGTTTCTTTGAAATCAGCGTCAGTGCTCCTGCAAGGAATCCACCAAGCGAAATACTCTTGAATGTTCCAGATGTACTGGTAAGTTCTGTAAACTCATCCGCATAAGCCATTTTAATGGAACTGGTTTCTTCGTCATAATATGGGATATTGATTGTTCCACCAATGTTATACCGGTCAGCCATACTGTAGATTGGGCAGATTTCTACTACCTTTTCAATGATTTTATTGACAATAGAAGACGGAATCACTGCACCATTGTCCGCATAAGTAAGGTTCGCAGCTCTTTCGTTTGTAAGTGTTCCTCTCACATAATCCACAAATGCCCGTTCCTCAACGGTCAGATCATCATTTTCCCCGTCTTCTTTTTTCTTTCCTCCGGGATTTCCCAGATTTCTGGCTCTTTCTTTTGCTTCGATCGTCTTGTCAATGGCATTGATTTCTTTCTCAATTTCATCAAAACGGGCCTGCTCTGATTCTTCAAAGGCACGTTCTTCTTCCTGGGCCTTATTTAAAATCCCTTCCATTTCTTCTACAAGGGCAGCTCTTTTTTCCTCCAGGTTCTTTAATTCCTCTGCCCTTACCTGCAGGTATCGTCTGGCAGCTACTCGGAATGCCTTTTTATTTGTAATTCTTCCTCTATGACTTTTCATGATTTTCCCCCTAATCTTCTGATGGTAGCTTCATATTTCGAATAATCCACTTTTTCTTTCTGTTCACTTGAGATTACTTTTGTTTCCAGAGTTCTTACCTCCAGTACTTCATTCCCGTCTGCGCGCATCTCGATGGAAGTGCTTGCATAACAGGGAATTTTCCTGTTATCAATAATGGATACTTCTTTCAGATCCATATCCTCAACAAATCTGCGTTTCAGTCCGGAATCGGTATCTTCCTCTTTTGCGGCCCTTTCTATAAATCCAAAGGACCAGCCTCTCAGTTCTCCTTTTTTTGCTTTTTCGATCACTTCCGCGTCTGTAATTTCTGCAATTGCACGAAGCCCGATATTGTCTTCAAACAACTGCAGATTTGTTTTGGTACTTCCAAGTTCCCTGCTGTAATCATGATTCAACAGGATCTTTATTTCATCTGCGCGTGAAATGGCTCTCTCAAATGCTCCCGGAACAATCTGCTCAATAAACTGTTCCCCGCTTCTGTCCCGGATCGGTCTGCTGTCTCTGGCAACAGCATTTACATAGCCATCAATCGTAACTGACTGCTCTCTGATCTCTATTCTCCTGGGTCATCGCCCCCTTCTTTTATTTTTGTCAAATCTAATGTTTTACTGGTGTTAAGTACAATCACTTTATTGCTTTCCGGATCATACAATCCGTCCTGGAGCCCCAGTTTGATAAATTTCATACCAAGAGGTGGCATATTTTCTTTTTTTCGGACCTCATCTGTCTGAAGAAATCCTTTTTCAATTCCAACACTGTATGCGTTATACCGCTTGTCAATATCACCTTTGATCAGTTCTGAAATATCAAAATCAAAAAAATACATCTGTTTTTCAGATTCCAGCAGCATTGCCCGGTTTAATGCAGTCCGAAACTCTGCCAGCAGGTTTGAAAGCTCATATTTAATGAAATTTTTTTCATCCTGTTCTCCGGCATTGCCACTTAACAGCGATGGCGGGATCCCAATTACTTTACAGATCTCATCCCCATTCGTCTTTTTATTTTCATTCAGCTGCATTTCTACAGATGTATTGGACGCTTCCTGAAAATCAAGGCCTTCATTCAGGATCACCACACTCTCTGTATTGTTTGAATAAAGATTTCTCCATGCTTCTTTCAAAGAATTGATTGCCTGCTGCGACAGTCTTCTCGGAGACTTAATAAAGCCCTTCTTATTACCGCCTGTTGCAACAAGGGTTTCCTCAAATTTCATGGAGTTATACGCCACACTAAGAAGCTGCTTGTTTTCTTCAATAAGGCTTTTCCCCTGTGCCCCATCCTCCGTATTTCTCAGAAGGCGTACAAACTGATATGGCCTGTACGTGTTTCCCTGTACTAAAATGTCATAATCTTTAAATATCACATCCGGATTCTGGTTAAAACTTATGTTTTTTTCTGCCACATACCTGAGAGAACGTACTTCGTTCCTGACTTTATCTATGTAAATATAACCGCCTCTCCCAAGAAAATAATCCAGAACAACTGCCCGTTTCATCTGATAAGCATCTAGCGTATCCCCTGTTTCAGAATTCAGTAATATCGTTCGCCTGTCATCCGTCACTTCTGTGATCCTGTCATCTTCCCGTTTATACAGCTTTATTGGAACTGCTGCCATTGTCCCTGCGATCTTATTCAGGCATCCGGCCAGGGACGGAATATTCATTGCTCCTTCCCTTCCAATACTTTCTCCTGATAACCAGGCTCTTAAAATAGCGGCATCTACTTCCGGTTCCACATCCGGATCCGCACGTTTTTTCCGTTTCCAAATTCCCCTTGCTATCCCTCCTATGCTGTCTGGGCAACAAAATTGTCACCGTTCAGTAAATATTGCTGTAAAAGATACATCGCATTGATCAATGCAACTACCTCATCTACCTTACCGGTGGATTTCTTTTTGTTGACATATTTGTTTAAGTTTGTGTCTTCTGTACATCTCGCATTCTGAAAATTGATTTCCAGAAGCCGGTTCTCTTCATATCGGAATGCCTGCTGCAGGATCAGCTCTTTTAACCATTTTGTTGGCTGATGCAGGACGGAACTATGCTGTTTGATTTCCACACACTCCAGCCCTTCTGCTTCCATTTTCTGGACACTTGAAATTGCATTGTAGCGGTCATATCCAACCTGTTCCACAATTACTCCGTATTCTTCTTCCAGCAGATGTATCACATAATTTTCCACTACACTGTAATCAATTACTTCCTCACCACATGCAATACACTCCCCTTTACTGATCATTCTCTGATAATCCACATGTTCTTTCTGGGTTTTTATGTTAATTTTCTCTTTTGGAATAAATCCCATTACCCTAGCGTAAATATATCCGTTATCTTCTGTCACCATCGCCACCGCAGTATTATCATCCGTCTGGGAAAGATCTACTCCAACCCATACCTGACGGCCATTCCACCACTGTGGATCTGGTTGGATCCTGCACAGTTTCACTTTCTGAATATCTATATAACCTTCCACACCAAGTCCCTTATAGAGAATATTGTTATGCTTGCAAAGATAATTTTCTCTTTTATTCTCATAAAGGACTGCTAAGGTACGTTTCTTTTTTATCTCATCAAAAATATATTGATGGGATACTGCAACCGGATTGCTCTGATAAATCGCACGATCATCAGTCTGCCAGGCTTCTCCCTGCTTCAGATCATCATCTGGTTCGTAAAGCAAAGCAAAATATCGCCGATCATCCAGCAGACCGTCCAAAGTCTTTTTCGCAATGTCAATTTCATCGATCATCACGTTATTATCGTTGGGATACTGTGTACTGATGATAATTCCAAGTTTATTAAACAAAGTAATCTGTGAAGATCTCATTGCTTCTACCGGATAATCATCCAATGCTCCTGCTTCATCTGCCAGATACGCATTTGCCAGTTTTCCATCCATTCCATCCTGGCTATATGCAAGTGGCGTATACTCATTTTCATTGAGCAGACATATGATCTGGCTCCTCAAGACCTTAAATGCAGGTTCATCCTCATCGTATAATGCTGGCGAAACTTTTATAATTTTTCGGATAGCATTTTTCAGTTCCGATGATAACTGCAGATCCGGCGCAACAGAAAAGAACCGGGAAAAATCCGGTTCTGTAAGCATCAGCAGGATAAATATCACTGCCGAATTGAATGTTTTAAAATTTTTTCGTGCGATTTCAAGAAGAATCGTTACATAAAACCGGCTTCTTTGTTCTGAATTCCGGCAATATGTGCATAGCCCGGCTACGATCATAAACCACGCATAATCCTCCAGGCCATCATAAATACTACATCTAAGATCCGGGTGGACCATTAATTTTAGTAATTTGCATATTTTTTCATACTCCTGTTCATCTACATAAGCGTCCTCATCATTTCCATCCGCAATATGTAACCAGCTTTCTGCCTGTTTTTTAACATATTCCGGGACTTTTCCTTCCTGCTCCGTGGAACACCATACGGCATATTTGTATGCTTTTCCTTCTTTCATCCGCCCAACGCTTCTTTCAGTGGATTGGTTTTCTTTTCCGGTTTCTTCGGAACAGATCTGAGGGATGCTGCGATCGTCATAACGTTTTCTTTCTCAATCTCTGCCAGCATTCTTCTTTTTGCCTGGATCTGCCGATCCATAGATACCAGACTTTTCTGCATGGAAGCTTCAATGCCGTAATATTCTTTCCGTGTCAGTTCTCTGTTGATAAGCATATCGTCTTTTTCATTTTGAAACTCACATAACTGTTTATAAAACTGATCTCTTTTTTCCTCAAATTCCTTCGTTTCTGCATATAAAATACAGTATCTGTTTATCACAGCTCCATACATATCATCGAATTTATTGATCTTTTCAAGGAGCTTTTTCAGTCGAAGAAATTCCTTATGTGCAATCTCATTGTCTTTCACTTCCTGCCGTTCTTTCAGCGGAATCCCTGTAAGCAGAGCCTTTTCTGCCTGTTCACGCTGCCGGAGTTCTTTCTTGGTTCTGTGTGATTTTCCTTCCATCCGAATAATATCTGCAGACTTTGGTGTTGTTGGCATTGTGCTCCCTCCTTCCGTCAAGAATAAAAACGCTGATGTGGGAATTTATTATAAATCTGTGGGCATATGTGGTCGTAAAAAAGTCAAAATTTTCAGATTTTTTTAGGCGGGGGGGATTACATTTCATCCTCCTGCTGCCTGGCAATCTCTTTCAGTTCCGCCTGCGATATCTTCCCGGCTTCGGCCATCTCATGATGCCTACCACATAATGAAATAAGATTGTCATTGTCAAGCCTTCCGTCCCAGTCTTCTGCTATTGGTACAATATGATGTACTTCTATTTCCCGGTTGTTATATTGCTGTGTGGTTCCGTACAGCTTTCGCATACAGATCTGGCACAGATATTTGTCCCGCTCTCTGATCTCCAGGCTCTTTCGCTTCCATGCCTCAGTGCTTCGAAAACTATTCTGCTTTGTCCGTATCTTCCTGCGTACCGGCCTGCTGCTGCATTGATATTTACTATCATGAATCCGGCCACAGTATTTGCAACTTCTTAACATATCTTATCCTTTCATAAATAGCGGGAGATGGATTTGAACCATCATTTCAGACTTAGGAGATCTGCAAGTTTCCATTACTTCATCCCGCGTTATTTTATGGACATTCTGGGACTCGAATCCAGAACCGACCGGTTATGAGCCGATTGCTCTGACCTGCTGAGCTAAATGTCCGCAATTAGAAAAAGCGTGTAGAAAAATGATTTCTCATTTCCCACACGCCCTTTACAATATTAATTCGGTGTTGAACGTCTATGTTCTTTAACTTTTACACCATCACTTCTCGTATACGGTTTTACAACCACAATCTTTTTATTCTGAGTTCCTCTAACACTAGATTTTGTTTTGGCCATCTTCTTCTACCTATACCTTTCTTTTGGGTAGAAGCGTCCAACTGGTAAATACGCCTCTTCGTTAACTATTACTGATTCTTCTTTTTATCTGGTTCCGGTCCAGGACCTACCCAGAATCTGAAGGCTTTTTTACCATGATCCTTGGCATAATCTTTCGTGCCATCTTTCCTGGTAATCCACGTTCTAAAAATCCACATGGATATCCCCTCCTTTCGCAATTAACTCTTGCAAAAGGATAAATACAGTGTTACAATTCAGTTGTCGAGACGGAATTGTAACCAGTTGAACAACTGTATTTACATTTTCACAAGAGCCAAGCACCATATTTATGTTGCTTGGTTTTTTGTATGTATAAAGCCTTTCGACTTATACAGCTTTAAATAAATCAAGCATTTTTTCCTCGTAGTCTGTATAATGCCCTATTCCATTATATAGCCAACTTCGATAATACCAATATGCATATTTGGCAGCCTGATTACTAAGGTCAAAAGTAGTCCTTATTGCATCCGGGGTAACATTCTCTATGAAATTGTCAATCAGTGGTGGTGGCGCAAGTGCATATTTTGCAAAAAAATTTGCCTCTGCTTCTTCCTCTTCTCCATCTTTAATATGTCCCATAGCATAATGACCAATTTCATGCATTATAGTTTGGTTGATTCTCCCATAACTTTCACACGAATCATTATAAAAAATAATCCATTCTTGACTCTGAGAACTGCCAATTGAAAATCCATCTTTGCTTTCACGCATTGCTGCAATTCTCTTTTCCTCATTTAAAGCAGAATATGGAACAATCTTAATTCCCATTTTCGTAGCCATTTCAAATGCACTAATTGGAATACATCTGATTCCATATAGAGAAAAGGTATCTATTGCCACCCTCTTAATCTCTTCATACTGTTCATTTTCCAGACGCATATACTCTCCTGTTTGTTACATTAAAAGTTTAATAAGTTCCATTTTTTGTTCCTTTGTCATTTTTGAAGCATTCCGTGCTAAGATCACCCGTGCATCATCAAAATCTTTTTGTGAACCACTTTTTTCATCTTGGCTCAACAAATAATCTGTTGTTGTGTTGAGTGCTTTTGCAATTTTAATCAGAGTGGCGCCTCTTGGTATACGATCTCCCTTTAAATAATGGGAAATGGCAGATTCTGTCACTCCTGATAAAGATGCCAGATCCTTTTGCGTCATTTTACGGTCAGAAATTATTTCTGCCATACGCTCTGCTATGCCCCTTGCCATTTCGTCTTCCTCCTTATTAGCAATCGATTGCTACACTCATACTATATCATTAAATTATCACTTTGTCAAGTTATTATAATTTTTTATTATGTCTATTACCATTTTATATATAAAAAGCACCCGGCTGATGACGCCAGATGCCTTCTTGTGACCTATCATATAAATGTAGACTCCTAAAGCCGCCGACCTTTATGCCTTTGGCTTCTATTGTATTGTACAACGAACTTTCCGAATAATCCGAACTTTTTTTATTTTCACTCAAAAAATGGCGATCCCGCAAGGACCGCCGTTCTGTTACCTGTTCATCCCTAATTTTACCATCAATGCTTCCTGCAAGATCTGAGAAAAGTTAATGTTCTCACGGATTGCAGCTTCATTAAGACATTCTGGAATGCTCAATGTTTTCTTCACTGCACGGGAGCAATTCTTTCTGCGATACTCCGCCATATCAAACTCTATGATCACTAGAGTTCCATCTTCCGGATCTACGGCATCAAGAGCTGAAGCTTCCGGTATTGGTTCCTTTTCATTTTCTCTTGCAGTCAACGCCAGGCCAAGGGCATCCACAGCCATTTCATATGCTTCCTGCATATCTTCACCCTGTGTCATGCATTCTGGTATATCCGGATGGGGCTGTCGCATTAGCAAATATTTTTGCTGGGCGGCAGCCCCGTTTTATGCCAAAATGGCATCGAAATTGATTACC